>JAWQFQ010000097.1:9064-31564 GCA_035967975.1 Scytonema sp. PMC 1070.18 | reverse complement strand
AGCCCCCCTTAAAAAGGGGGGAAAATCTCTAACGGTCCCCCTTTTTAAGGGGGATAATGGTGGATGTGAAATGTGCATGCTACTGACGAGAAGACTTTTAAAACATCCTCTTAGAGTATTGGAATCTATCCCACTAAAAGGAAGTCAATGAAATTCTAATTTTTACCTCTATGTTTCAATCCCTAAAAGGGAGTCAATGAAATTGTGACATTCCAGATGTCAAAACTAGCAAATTGGATTGGAACGTTTCAATCCCTAAAAGGGAGTCAATGAAATTGTGACCTAAGGTTTCTGACGGTAAGTCCGTTGCGATCGCACCCGTTTCAATCCCTAAAAGGGAGTCAATGAAATTGTGACTACACTCAAACAATGGGTACAGGTGTTGATATACCTGAAACGAGTTTCAATCCCTAAAAGGGAGTCAATGAAATTGTGACTGCAGGAGGCACAAGAGTAGCACTTATAAGGTTGGTTAGAGTCGATGGGAGAATTGCTTCTTCCTCACCTCTCCAATTGAACCGAACGTGAGAGTTTCCAGCTCATTCGGCTCCTGCGTGTGGTCTTGTGTCAAAGATAACCTGTTGGATGACTCCGTTAGGTCTTGGCTCCTACCTGTTCACTCTTTCCCTTCATGTTATGAAGTTTATCCCACGCTACGTAATCGTGCGTATTAGGCTTATAGGGAGTTACTATTATGGGAGCTTCCACCGGATGATTTAGCATCCATATACGCTCATCCCACGTCAGCATATCCTGAGACTTTCTCTTAGGCTTTGGCTTCTTGGGATGTCCCTTCAATAGCCTCATCTAGTTGGCTACCTACCCATTTGTTGTCTGAAATTGAATGACGTTTGCAATCGGGAATGGCTGGCAATTTATGCATTTCGCGTTCTGCAATTCATGCCACCGTACCTATCACTCCATTTCTTACATCCATCGGGAGAAGACTATTAGACATCTCCAGAAATTAATTATGCGTTACCCGAAAGTCTTAGTAGGGGCGCTCCTGCCGTTCGCCCTTACATCTTTTCCACGCCTATGTCTAATGAGATCGTCCAAGTAGGAAGAAGCAAAAATTAAGGCTTGTCGAATGTCTTCGTCTTCGAGTTCTGGAAACTCTTGACGCAGTTCTTCTCGCTCCGGGTAAGTAGCCAGTAATTCAATCACCCGACGAACTGTAAGACGAAGATTACGAATGCACGGTTGTCCATTCATCCGATTAGGATTGCTGGTAATACGGTCTAATTTCATCCTCGTTCCTGTGATTTTAACTAGGGCGTACCACACGAATTAACTTACCTTGTAATGGTTCCTCAGCAGCGATCGCTTCGTTAATCCGAATTGCCATGCGATCGCGATCGTTATCGTTGGTACAAACAATGATACTTAGATGGTTAGGGTTAACTTTGTGCAATCGGATAAAATCTTGACGATTGAGGGTTTGAAACTGCTCGCTGATAAGTGTGCATATCTAGGCAAAGCTCTGGAGATTTGCCTAGATATTTTGTGATATATTGCTTGTAGTGGCTTTATTCACATCCGACAGTGATGCCTAGTTAGCCGTGAAGGTTAAAAAGCTCGACAAGACGGCTTGTGCGCCACTCAAAACAACTGAATATACACTTTAAGTCTCGTACTGAAATCTGTTTCAGTATCTCTAACTGGGAACCAGTGGTCAAGGAACCTGCGCCACGAGGCAAGGGAACCAAGCTTTCGGGCGCTTCTGGTTGAGCGAACTTATACCGTGAAGTTGGACTTGCCTATATTTAAGGATTTATGCCTAGATATGCGTAGGTTTTTAGAAACGGTTATAACTGTCCGATTATTGCTGACTGCAAATGCTAGCACCTCCTCATCCGGAATACCTAGATTTGCGTTGCCAGCCTCTTGCACGGTCAAAACGTCATGCCCCACGTCCCGAAGTAGTTCGCTGACCTTCCGTGGAAACTGCTCATCAGCGTATAAACGCGCCATTGGTTAGGCGACCTCATTTGCGCGGATAGCAGTTTCAATTTCTTTTGAATGAGCATCTGCATAAGCCCAAGCATTGACCAAATCAGCAGCACTAATGTGAGGATAGTCCTGCAAAAGTTGAGCTTCACTGATACCAAGACGACGGGCTTCGACTAATAACCACACCGCAATACGAGTTCCCGCAATACAAGCCTCACCACCGCAGACCCCTGGCGTTTTGGTAATACCTTTAGCACCACCGCTAATGCTTTTGATAAGGTTTTGGATAATTTCAGCTTTTTCAGAGGGTGTGAGTGAAAGAAGTTGATTTTCGATGTCTTGGCGAGGCATAAAATACCAAGGCTAATTTCTATATGGCTTAATTATAGCCCTCGGCGGATTTACACTGGTAACACCCAATGAAAAGATGTAGATGAATTCACCCTTGCCCTGCTGCTAAAACTTGCGCTGCGGTCAGTTTTAAATCAGGAAAAGTAGCTGAGGCAATGTAATGACCCCCGGATTTATCCGTGGGGTAGCAGTACTACGTAGGTTTTGCCCTAAATTAAAATTTGGGCGCTCAAGCTAAAACCCGTTAAAACGGGTTGAAAACCATACACAGTCAGATTTATCTGACTTTAGCTTTCAGCTGTGAAATTTATTTGTTGGCTCAAAACCTACGCAGTATTGCGTGGGGTAGTTCAGTTACCTGTCATATGCACTCTACTGTGCAGCTTTGCGGACAGCTTCTATATCAACATTAAGCTGTTGAGCAATCTCCTCGATACTCATTCCTGTTTTTAGTAACAGTGGCACAGTCACTCTCAACATTTCAACTTCCCGTTCAACGCGACCTTCTGCGTGACCTTCTGCGTGACCTTCAACCCGACCTTCGGCTTTGGCTTCCTGATAAATCCTGGTTTGTTCTAAACTCAGTCCTAGCATGGCTTCCACTTCCTCTCTACTTAAAAACGAAAATTTATAAACTGCAATAGTCGTAATGATTTCTATGAGCTCGTTTTTTGCTAGTCTACCTGTTTGTTCATATTCTACCCGTTCAATTAATTGACGTGCTTGTTCTGCCATCTCTTGATCCGATGCCAGTGTCAACTGCATGTTTGTTGATGCCGATTGGTTGCTGATTTGGAGTCCCCAACTCGTCCAAATAAATTCGCTGTACTTGGTCGCTGTTAAGAAATGCTAGATGGGTTTTTTTATCGCTTGGTTCCAAACTGCGCTCCGGGAAAATCACTATACACTACCAGTCGTCATATTCAGACCGATTGCGGTTCAAGTACATCATCGACTCGGTAAAGAAACGATGATACAGAGCTTCATCTTTGTGGAATTGCACCTCAACGAAAAAAATAATTCTGGATTTTGCTCCCTCTGGAGGTAAAAAGACTCCATCAATACGAAACGCTGTTTCTTTCACCTCCACCGATTCAAAACGGTAATTCTGCCCTGGTGGTAGTTGGTAATCCACCAGTTCAAACAGTAACCCAGGAAAGCACTTAAAAATTTGGTAATAAATCGAGTCCCGTTTCACCCAAATATCCTTTGATTCATTGATTTTCTGTGATTGACACTTCTGTTAAACGCAAACATTACAGGATTTTCTCAATGTTGTCAAAATGACATTAGCTGGAACTGACAAGTTTGGGGAAGTCTACTTTCCCCTTATGGTTGATCTCTATTTCCATCCCCGTGAGGGGAGAAGGTCATAACTGACATATATCCGACAAATAGCAGGTTAACATAGCAAACGAACACCCGTTTCCGTCCCCGTGAGGGGAGAAGGTCATAACTGACAACCTTCATCTCTTATGAGGAAGGAAGTACTTGGGAAAAGTTTCCGTCCCCGTGAGGGGAGAAGGTCATAACTGACAACCTATTTAGACCAGGCTATCCTCCATGCGGAGGCTGTGGTTTCCGTCCCCGTGAGGGGAGAAGGTCATAACTGACAATTAAGGCCTCTACTGGACAAAATACTAGCTATTAAGTTTCCGTCCCCGTGAGGGGAGAAGGTCATAACTGACGTATATATAAAAAATAAGTGCAAATGCTTAAATATATAAGGTTTCCGTCCCCGTGAGGGGAGAAGGTCATAACTGACACATAATCCATCTGCTGTTCACGAGACATTAACGCAAGCGTTTCCGTCCCCGTGAGGGGAGAAGGTCATAACTGACCCCCAAAGAAGAAATAGTGGTTTGGAAATTTTACGAGTTTCCGTCCCCGTGAGGGGAGAAGGTCATAACTGACCATGACACATTAGTTAAGGCGACTTTTCCCCGTAATGGTTTCCGTCCCCGTGAGGGGAGAAGGTCATAACTGACGTTACAAGTTTTTTAGTGTTTACAGTTTTCACAGATGTTTCCGTCCCCGTGAGGGGAGAAGGTCATAACTGACAAAAGTATGTGAATACAGAATGGAAAATGTAATCACATATAAGTTTCCGTCCCCGTGAGGGGAGAAGGTCATAACTGACTCTAGCCCCTTTTCCTAAAATCAGTTGTCTCTGAGCAATCCGGGGTTTCCGTCCCCGTGAGGGGAGAAGGTCATAACTGACGAGGCGCACGTTTCAAGTGCGTTAACAAAGATTAGCGTGTTTCCGTCCCCGTGAGGGGAGAAGGTCATAACTGACTCCTCATTTTCTGCAACCCCTGCCCAAGCAACGGAGAAGAAGTTTCCGTCCCCGTGAGGGGAGAAGGTCATAACTGACTCATCGCCAGTCGTAAGATGATACAAGCTAACAGTGAAACGTTTCCGTCCCCGTGAGGGGAGAAGGTCATAACTGACACCTCGTTGAGCAAACTTGCGGAATGTTGCTTTTGCTATTTCAGTGTTTCCGTCCCCGTGAGGGGAGAAGGTCATAACTGACCTAACGGTCCGCTTACCTTTGCAGACTGCATTAACCAAGGGTTTCCGTCCCCGTGAGGGGAGAAGGTCATAACTGACGGGAGACCAAGATCATTCTGTCAAAGTTGAAGCAGCAAAATTTGTTTCCGTCCCCGTGAGGGGAGAAGGTCATAACTGACGGCGAACGGTTTCGCCGTCCTGATTGCTTGATATCCACGTTTCCGTCCCCGTGAGGGGAGAAGGTCATAACTGACCCTATGGTTGGGAAACGTATACGGTATTTGGTTTTCAAGGTGCGGTTGCGCCGGACTACGGATAAAGGCGCGTATTTTAAATCACCAGTACCTCAAGTCACGGAAAGAATTGAGGAATATCTAGGAATACACTCAATATACTCGAATTTTTCTAACGATGCAAGTCAAAAAAACTATTTTTCCTCTTTATTTCAACTTATATCTTCTAAAATCTTCTTGATACTCCTTGCGACAAATTCAACAGGGCTGTTATATTTCTTTACAAATTCAGAAACAGCCCAAAAGACTGAAGAGAGAAGCAATTGTCTCCCCTCTGCCTTCTTCTGTCTCTGTTAACTGAGATTTACAAAACTAAATCAACTGGTAGCTCATAAGGAAGTGAACTCCCATAAACTCTTGTGAGACTCCTTGCGAATAAAGCAGTTGCACCTATGCACTCTATTGTGCAGCGCTTCGGACTGCTTCGAGATCCACATTCAGCTGTTGAGCAATCTGTTCCATACTCATCCCCATTTTGAGTAACAGAGGCACAGTTACTTTCAACATTTCAGTTTTCTGTTCAAGGCGACCTTCGGCTTTCGCTTCCTGATAAATCCTGGTTTTCTCTAAACTCAGTCCTAACATCGCTTCAACTTCCTCTCTACTTAACTGGGAAAATTTATATACGGCAATGGTCGTGATTATGTCTATGATTTCGTCTTTTGCTAATCTAGCTGTTTGTTCATATTCTACCCGCTTAATCAATAGACGTGCTTGCTCTGCCATCACTTTATCTGATGCAAGCGCATCAACAACACCAGGTAAATTATTGGCAAGCGAAGAAAATTGGCGATTGCCGAAGGCAGGGCTTTGCCCATCGCAACCCCAAAATTTACTATCCCCAGTCAGAAAAACCGGACGTAGAGGAATTGCGGAAAGAAGTCGCAGAAGCGTTGCAACAAATTGGCAATGAAGACTGGAAAAATTTATCACTGCTGATGCTGATTCTAGAAAAGTTTGGCTCTTATATCAGCTATGGTGAGAATGATATCGCTTTGGTAGATATGGCGCGGTCTAGTGCAGCCGTTGCAGCAACACTAGCGCAATGTCCTGACGCCAAGGAAATCAGCTTAATCGCAGGCGACTTGTCTGGTATTCAAAAATTTATTTACACCATATCTTCTGATGGTGCGCGTGAACTACCCCGCCGCATAGGCGGACGGGGCTTCTGTACTCACAGGGGATTGCCTGAGTTTGGACTTACGTCCTCCCTTTGGTCTTACATCCCCTCCTACAGCAACGACGGGGTTCCCTCCGCCAACTGACTGACTAGCAGCCAATTTTAGTATCCGAATGCCTTCTGCTCGAATATTCGCCGCAGCGTTGCCGTCCCTATCGTGGTGCGTGCCACAACTCGGACAAGTCCATTCACGAACGTCCAACGGCATATCAGCCATTTGATAGAAACAGTTTGAGCAAAGCTTGGAAGATGGGAACCACCTATCAATTTCAACCAGCAAGCCGCCTTTGCGTTGCAGCTTGTAGTCTAAGAAATTGGTGAACATTCCCCACCCTGCATCGGATATTGCCTTCGCTAAGTTGTGATTACGAATCATACCTTTGGTATTGAGATTTTCTACGACTACAACTTGGTTTTCGTTGACTAGCTTTGTGCTCAGCTTTTGTAGAAAATCCTGTCGTGAATTGCTGACCCGTTCGTGTACCTTAGCGACAATTTTTTTAGCTTTGAATCTTGATTTACTTCCGTCCTTCTTACGCGCTAACTTCTTTTGTTTGCGTTTGAGATTTTTTTCGTGTTTGGCAATGTGTTTAGGGTTATCAAACTTAGATACTTTTTCACCATTGTTGACTACAGCAAAATGTTTTAGCCCTAGGTCGATACCTATCACACTACCTTCAGATGATGGTTTTGGAGCTTCTCCTTCTACCTCAAATAAGATAGAAGCAAAGTATTGAAATGAAGGGTTTTTGCTTACCGTAACAGTTTTTATTTTCCCCTCAATTGGTCGGTGAACACTGGCTTTTATATCGCCAATACCACCAGGAAGTTTGACAACATCTGACAAAACCTTGACATTTTGTGGGTACTGAACGGACTGTTTATTCTTTTTTGACTTGAAGCGAGGAAACCCTGCTCGTCCTTCAAAAAAGTTTTTATAAGCCGTGGTGAGATTGAGCGTCGTTGCTTGCAGTATTTGGCTGTAGCAATCGCCTAACCATTTTGTTTCCTCCGCTTTTTTGAGTCCTGGAAGTAGTGCGTTGAGTGCTGATTGAGATAGTCCCTTACCTGTTTGTTTATAAGTCGAGATAGACTTAGAGAGCGCGTAGTTCCACCACCAACGAGAACATCCAAAAGCTTGAGCTAACTGAACTATTTGCTCCTCGTTTGGGTAGATACGGACTTTGACAACTTTGCGTAGCACTCAACTCACCTGCTTTTCTTTATTTTTACTATAATCTTTAGTTCGCAGTAATGTCAACCAACCCGGAAGAGATTTGGAGATTATTCGGATATCCACAAGGGATATGCCTCATAATCATCCCGCTATCCATCCCCACCGTGAAAGACGGATGGGGAATTCCGCGAATACGTTAAAGGAAAACTGCGCTCTATTTCAGAACGGTTATTAAACAAACCCCTCAATCGACCAGGTGGAAGCGGTACCTATCGCTATGAAAGTGATGATTTAGATGACGGGTTTACAGATGTTGATGGGTTGTTGATTCCTTATGAGGGTGCGCGTACCTGTCAAATTAGCCGTGTCTTTGGTTCTACTGGCGGTTCTAAATTTTGGATGCGAACTGATATTGCAGATGCACAGGGATTGATTGAAACCAATAGTCCCACTCGCACAATACAAGGTCAAGAATGCACGAGAATCAGTCGGGGTCGCAATGCTCCCGCCCGTTTGATTGTCCGCGACTGTCATTTGTTACCCGAATCAGCAGAACAACTGAAAAAAGTTGATACTGGTCTTTACATGACTGAGTGGAAGTTTGAGAATGGTATTGACCGAGTGACAGCCGCCGCCAATCCCAGACAGTTAGAGCGGGTACCAGCTGGAGCAAAATTTCAATTTGAGTTAATCTACACCGTTGAGGATGCGACTCAAGCTATAGAAGATTTGCAAAACATTGCGATCGCCCTCGCAATTCTAGAAGATGACGCTCTTGGCGGACATGGTTCCAGGGGCTATGGCAAAGTTAGGTTTCAAAACTTCCAGTTCTCCTACCGGAACTTAAATCAATACCGCCAGATTACCAACACCCCTTCAGGGACATCGGGTTTACAACCTATTGAATCCGTCTCTAACACACAAGCACTCTTAGATAACTTTGGGCGCTTGCGTGACAATATCCAGCGACAGTTAGAGTCAGGAAATTGAGCATGAGTACCTGGAAACTAGTCAAACTCAACTTTGGGCGTTCTCCCGCCCATTTTGGAGAATTGGGTATCGGGATTGAAGAAAGTAGCGAACGGGTGCATTCAGACACTTTGTTCAGCGCCTGCATCAGCACCTATGCAAGGTTGTTTGGCAAACAAGAGGTTGAGGAATTATTACAGCAATTCCTTCACCAATCTCCACCACCAGCAAGGATGAGTTCTACCTTCATTTACCGACAAGATAACGAAGCCATCACCTATTATCTTCCCCGTCCCCTCGCATTTCCCATCAATTATCCTCAGGGTGAGGACTTGGAGTTTTTTAAAACCTACAAAAAGCTCAAATACTTACCTTTGGAAATATGGCAGAGATGGTATCAGGGAAAGGGGTTTCAAGATAGCGATCGCCAAGAGTTGATTGACCAAGTAAACGGTAAATCAAACGGAGACTTGAAGAGGGCTGGAACATTTGACTACGGCAAAACCCATACAATAGGTCAACAACCTAAAATTGCCGTAGACCGTATCACCAGAGCCACCAACCTCTATCATACAGGTTTCGTCCAATTCGAGGCAGGAAACCGTCATTCTGGGTTATATTTTTTACTCCATTTTCCCAAAACTGATTCTTCTTTAGAAAACAATCTCCATGCTGCTTTCAACTTATTAGGGGAGGAAGGATTGGGTGGAGAACGTTCCAGTGGTGCGGGGAGATTTGAAGTTGAATGGTTGGAATTACCTGAAACTTGGCAAAAAGTCGTCGATTTTTCCAACCCACCAGTTCATCATTGCTTAATCAGTCTGTTTTGGGATAAAGATGCTTCCTGTTTAAAGAAACTAATCACAGACCAAAGCAGCTATGAAACACAAGAAAGGGGTGGTTGGATTTCTTCTCCCTTCTCCAGTCGTCAATTACGACGCCAGTTCATCCGGATGTTTGCGGAAGGGTCTGTTTTTCCAGAAAATCCACAAGGACAATTAGCTGATGTGACGCCAAAAGAGTTTACAACTCACTCAATTTACCGCAGTGGTATTAGTTTAACTCTACCCATCAAAGCACAGGAAACATAAAGTTATGATGGTTTCTCCTGAATCTCCACTCAAAAAACCTGACGTTTATGAATCAAAAAGGGTACAGTTAACCAGTCCCAGTTTACACATTGGGTCAGCCGTATCGAAATTGAATCCCTTTGAGTATGTGCAGACAGCTAAAAAAGTTTATCTTCCCAATCAAGAAGGACTAGCAAAAGCTTTGCTGCAACGAGGAGGTAATTTTTTAAATGATTATATTCAACGGATAGAAGACGGTCAAGAGATTACCACACTTCTACAAAATGCGTTTGGTAGAGATTGGTGGAACGCTACTAATGTAGAAGGAGAGGCTATTTTTCCTAAAAATGCCATTAGCCAAAAATGGACAAGCGCAAATATCACAGACTTGCGCCCCATGATTCGTAATGGTATGGGGGAACTATTTATTCCTGGTTCTTCCATTAAAGGAGCGATAAGAACTGCCATAGCTTATCATTTACTCAAATATCCAGAACGTTATAAAATTCCCTCAACAAAACGAGTGAGTGAGATTGAGAAAAAGTTGCAACAAAACTTGGGAGAACTCAACAACAAACATCGCCAAAAAGCTTGTGATGATGACTTATTTATGGATAGTCTGTTTTCTGATTTCAATCTCGTCTATCAAGATAAAGTTTTTTCTGGCAAAAGTCAGAACACAGATTTTTTACGCTGTCTCAAAGTGACGGATACAGAACCACTTTTGGAATATGAAATCACTAATAAGCAAGGGAAAAAAATTCCTATAAATATACCTGTAGTAGTCGAGGCGATCGTTTCTAGTAGATTTCCGAATCGCCTAGCTAAATATAGAGCTTCTCTTTATGTGGAAATGGTCAAGAATATCCGCACGGAATTCACCCTAAGTTTAGATAAAGAAATGCTTTCATGGTTTCAGCATAAACAGGGTATGAATTTACCTTTTCATTCTCTAGATGAACTCCTACAAATTTGTCAAGAATTTACGCAAGAACAATGGGATTATGAGTATGATTATTGGCAAGCAATTGAAAATAATCCTAATGCTTCTGGTAGAAATTTAGATTTCAACTCTATCCGTGAATTCTACGAGCCAGAAAAATGTCCCTACAGCCTAAGACTGGGTTGGGGAAGTGGAATGACGGGAACCACAATTGGATTATGTTTTGATGACAAATTGAGACAAAAAATCCGCGATACCTGTGGTTTAAAAGCCCCTGATTTTGAAGCCCCAAAATCCAGACGAACTGTGATGAATGCCAATAACGAAATTAAATTTGTTCCTGGTTGGGTTAAATTTAAAAATTGATAAAGTCTATGCTAATTCGTTCTACTTGGACACTAAGCGTATCTGAACCCACTGTTTTACCCCGTTCCTACAAATTGGAACTGATGAAACAGCTACACCAACAATTAGGGGTAGAAACGGGAAATGAAATCATTCCCTCGACTACTTTCTCAGGTATCCTCGGCTTTAACTCTCTTTCCAAAGATTTCCTCACTTTTCACCCAGAGGAATTTTATCAATTATCTCTGTGTGGATTGCAGGAAGTGACAGCAAAAGCTGTATCCTCCTTTGAACTTCCACCATCTCTGGAATTCTTGGGTGCAAAATTTAACGTCATTGAGCGCGAAGATGCGATCGCCAGCTACGAAGAACTATACACCACCTTGGTAGCTAATGAACCAGAACTAGTCCGACTATTTGACTTGGAATTTACTACACCCACAGCTTTTTCCCAAGGTAAGACAAACTTACCCCTTCCTGTCCCTGGGTTAATGTTCCGCAGTTGGTTAGAACGTTGGAATCATTTTGCTCCCGTTTATTTGGGAAGTGATGACTTAATCGCTTACCTCAACGAAGCAGTGATGCTCAAGCACCACAACATTCAAACACGTAGTTTCCACTTACACAAAGGTTTTGTGAATGGATTTGTTGGGAAAATCACATTACAAGTTTTCAACCGCGCAGATTCTTTGTTGGCTAATGTCGCTCATTTATTGGTTCATTATGCTCAGTTTGCAGGTACCGGAATGAAAACCCGTTTGGGTATGGGACAAACACAAGTTAACTTACAAAGATAGGAGAATTTCTTATGCAAACAATTATCATGACTGTAGGGACTTCACTGCTTACTAATTCTGATAAAGAGTTAATAAATAAACGCCCTTGGAACGGTCAAAAAACAATTGGCGATCACACACTCGCTTTAGAATGGATGAGCCAAACCGAACTAGAACTTATTAGTGCAGAAACAAATACTCTATGGCGACTTGACCCTAATCCTAATGATGAAATTATAATGCTGTATTCAGATACTCCCTCTGGGTTAGAGTGTGCTGAAGTTTTGCAGAAATTTCTACAAATAAATCTCGATCAACAAAATGTGAGTTTGTGTCCTATTCCGGGAATTCACTACGAGTTAGATGAGTCAGGATCTGCATTAGAACGCATGGCATCACTACTCAAAAAACTGATTGCACAACCCAAAGGAAACATAACTTTAGCAGCAACAGGGGGTTTCAAAGCACAGACAATGGTGATGGCTCTTGTGGGTAACATATGTGGAGTTCCTGTTTGCTACGTTCATGAGCAGTATAAAGCCCTTGTCTATCTACCGTATTTATCTAATACGGCACAACCCACAACTAGAGTACGTTCTGCAAATCTCCCTGACTCTGGAGTACCTCGGTCAAGTGTGATTCATGTTCAAGATGACTCCCAAGGTCATCATCGCCCCAAGGTTTGGAAGAAAGTAGAAAAGATGCTACAAGAAATTCCTTGGGTTGATTACGTGCGCTTTGATAATCAAGCTTTTTCTGCTGCTAAGAATGGGGTGAAAGCAGCCACACGCAAAACACAAGATGGTCGCTATGTTCTTTGGATTCATTTGCATGAAAGCCAACAAAGCCATATGGCAATTTCTTTAGAGACAACAGGACACACCCCTGAGCATTTAGAGCAAGCAGCAGCCGAGTTACGACAACGTTTAGGAAGTATAGTCTAAAATGTGCTTTTTACCGATGGTTAGGGTTGACTTTGTGCAATCGGATAAAATCTTGACGATTGAGGGTCATCACTGTCCGATTATGGCTTATACCATTTCACTTTATTGGTGATACAAATACCTGGGTTCGGGCTCTCAACCGTTCGCCCCTACAACCAATGTTATGTATCAACCATTTCGTGAATTGGTATTAGTGCAAATGCTAGCACCTCCTCATCCGGAATACCTAGATTTGCGTTGCCAGCCTCTTGCACGGTCAAAACGTCATGCCCCATGTCCCGAAGTAGTTCGCTTACCTTCGGTGGAAACTGCTCATCAGCGTATAAACGCGCCATTGGTTAGGCGACCTCATTTACGCGGATAGCAGTTTCAATTTCTTCTGAATGAGCATTTGCATAAGCCCAAGCATTGACCAAATCAGCAGCAGTAATGTGAAGATAGTCCTGTAAAAGTTGAGCTTCACTAGCAGAACGTGGTCGAGCACAGGGTGCAGGGTTTGGGATGTAGGATGTAGATAGGGAGCGTTGATGCCCCTTGTAAAAAATGAAAAATTCCAGAAAATCTACAGGAGTTAGGGCTATGGGAATTGAGGAAATACTATTGCCTTTTCGGTCAGAAATTCTAAAAATTGCGGCTAAGTATGGCGCGTATAATATACGAGTCTTTGGTTCGGTAGCAAGGAATGAAGCAAGAGATAATAGTGATGTAGATTTTTTGGTAGAAATGGAGACAGGAAGAAATTTCTTAGATCGTATTGGGTTAAAACAAGAATTAGAAGAATTATTAGGACGTTCAGTTGATATTGCTAAGATTAGTAATTTACACGATATGATTAAGGATAAAGTTTTACGGGAAGCCGTGACTTTATGAGAGATGAAAAGCGTTACTTGCTGGATATAGCAGAATGTATTGAAAGGATAGAAGAATATACTCGTGGTGGAAAGGAGGCTTTTATCCAAACAAGAATGATTCAGGATGCTGTAGTGAGGAATTTTGAGATTATTGGCGAGGCGACTAAAAGAATATCTCAGGATTTAAGACAAAGGTATCCTGATGTCAAATGGAAGCAGATAGCAGGATTTAGAGATGTATTAATTCATGACTATGTGCGGGTTGACTATGATGATGTTTGGGGAATTATTGAGCGGGATTTATCTATTTTAAAAGAAAATATTCAGATGATTTTGCAAGATTTAGAAGCTAAATAATTGAAAACTGGTATGAACTGCAAAGAAATTTATCTATCGAGGGTCAACCACCAGTGCCGGAGATGGCATATCCTGAGTAATGGTAGCTCGTCCGCCACCGAGCACTGCGAATAATTCCTCAGTCAATATCATTAAGTCTGGCAGGCGGACACGAGTGCGATTGCCCGTAACCACAATTTCCGTATCTTGATGACAGATGAGGTATAAGGGTACCAGTTTGAGAAATTCTGACAGCAGGTAAAGGGCAATTTGGTTGTTCCTATTGCTTTGTGGTGGCATTTCCACTAACTCTCCGTCCACTAGCTCGTATTTAGTTTCTGTCCCATCGTCATAAGCGAGGTATTCTTCTAGGGAGAGTTTTTTAGTTGCTGTGGTCATGGCGATCGCTCTCTCAAGCCCTGTTATTAGAACTACTTCAGGAATAAATCTGAATTATAGCCAAAAACCAGTTCGGGTAAACGAAACTCATGCAGTATCTTGACCCCCGGATTTATCCGTGGGGTAGCAATACTACGTAGGTTTTGCCCTAAATTAAAATTTGGGCGCTCAAGCTAAAACCCGTTTTAACGGGTTGAAAACCATACACAGTCAGATTTATCTGACTTTAGCTTTAGCTTGTGAAATTTATTTCTTGGCTCTATCCCTTGCAGTATTGCGTGGGGTAGTTCAGTTACCTGTCATATGCACTCTACTGTGCAGCTTTGCGGACAGCTTCTATATCAACATTAAGCTGTTGAGCAATCTCCTCGATACTCATTCCTGTTTTTAGTAACAGTGGCACAGTCACTCTCAACATTTCAACTTCCCGTTCAACGCGACCTTCTGCGTGACCTTCTGCGTGACCTTCTGCGTGACCTTCAACCCGACCTTCGGCTTTGGCTTCCTGATAAATCCTGGTTTGTTCTAAACTCAGTCCTAGCATGGCTTCCACTTCCTCTCTACTTAAAAACGAAAATTTATAAACTGCAATAGTCGTAATGATTTCTATGAGCTCGTTTTTTGCTAGTCTACCTGTTTGTTCATATTCTACCCGTTCAATTAATTGACGTGCTTGTTCTGCCATCTCTTGATCCGATGCCAGTGTCAACTGCATGTTTGTTGATGCCGATTGGTTGCTGATTTGGAGTCCCCAACTCGTCCAAATAAATTCGCTGTACTTGGTCGCTGTTAAGAAATGCTAGATGGGTTTTTTTATCGCTTGGTTCCAAACTGCGCTCCGGGAAAATCACTATACACTACCAGTCGTCATATTCAGACCGATTGCGGTTCAAGTACATCATCGACTCGGTAAAGAAACGATGATACAGAGCTTCATCTTTGTGGAATTGCACCTCAACGAAAAAAATAATTCTGGATTTTGCTCCCTCTGGAGGTAAAAAGACTCCATCAATACGAAACGCTGTTTCTTTCACCTCCACCGATTCAAAACGGTAATTCTGCCCTGGTGGTAGTTGGTAATCCACCAGTTCAAACAGTAACCCAGGAAAGCGCTTAAAAATTTGGTAATAAATCGAGTCCCGTTTCACCCAAATATCCTCTTTTTACACTAACCCCTGTTTCATTTGCAGTTTCTGGTTTCCGTCCCCTTGCGGGGAGAAGGTCTTATCTGACACAAAAAAGACAATTTTGGAAATATTACATATATCAAGTTTCCGTCCCCTTGCGGGGAGAAGGTCTTATCTGACCTCGTGGCAGTGTTATATTTGAAAAATTCGTTTACAGCTAGTTTCCGTCCCCTTGCGGGGAGAAGGTCTTATCTGACGATTTTTTATTCTTTCGGAGAGATTTGATTATGTTTGTTACCGTTTCCGTCCCCTTGCGGGGAGAAGGTCTTATCTGACTTGGCAAAGTTATAGCAAGTGGAATAGCTTTGTATTTAGGTTTCCGTCCCCTTGCGGGGAGAAGGTCTTATCTGACTTCCTCTGTAGGTAACAAAATCAATGTAAGCATAGAAGCCAGGTTTCCGTCCCCTTGCGGGGAGAAGGTCTTATCTGACATTTTGATAAGCAAGCCAACAAAAATATTTTGGTGGTTGTCGTTTCCGTCCCCTTGCGGGGAGAAGGTCTTATCTGACACCTCAATGAAACAGTAAAGAAGCTTAAGAGAGAGAAATGTTTCCGTCCCCTTGCGGGGAGAAGGTCTTATCTGACCTTAGCGCTGTTTCCTACCGAAGAAGCAACAGGTTCTGGTGTTTCCGTCCCCTTGCGGGGAGAAGGTCTTATCTGACAGAATCCTGCCGCAGACCAAACAGCAAAAGAACTTACAAATTTGAGTTTCCGTCCCCTTGCGGGGAGAAGGTCTTATCTGACTTGATTGCTTATTGCACTCAGTGGTCTATTCACCGTCCCGGGTTTCCGTCCCCTTGCGGGGAGAAGGTCTTATCTGACACCAAATTTGACTTCGGCTTTAGAACGGGCCTCAGAACCTACGTTTCCGTCCCCTTGCGGGGAGAAGGTCTTATCTGACCTGGCAGCTATCTCAAAGGCGGCGGATTGCAGGAATATATTGATGTTTCCGTCCCCTTGCGGGGAGAAGGTCTTATCTGACCCAGGAGGCATTACCACGGGAAACCCTGACATAAATGTTTCCGTCCCCTTGCGGGGAGAAGGTCTTATCTGACGATGTAGTGATTTATGATGGTGGAGACGCAACTCTTGATGTTTCCGTCCCCTTGCGGGGAGAAGGTCTTATCTGACCTTTAGATCCTTTGCAGTGCAGTTAAGGCTGCCGCTTGGGTTGACGTTTCCGTCCCCTTGCGGGGAGAAGGTCTTATCTGACAACAATGCTTTACTTAATCTTTGAAGGTCGCACGCCAAACGTTTCCGTCCCCTTGCGGGGAGAAGGTCTTATCTGACTTAGAGGTATTAATGATGTCGCGCAGTCTGACATGAAAGTTTCCGTCCCCTTGCGGGGAGAAGGTCTTATCTGACTCCAGACAGTAAGAAGGTTCGAGAGCTATGCACAACACAGTTTCCGTCCCCTTGCGGGGAGAAGGTCTTATCTGACGCCAGCGTGTCGTATGATTTCATGGACGTGGCCTATTACTGTTTCCGTCCCCTTGCGGGGAGAAGGTCTTATCTGACCTTTTTTTATTTAAGGGTTGGTGACCCGTTCTTTCTTGGGAGTTTCCGTCCCCTTGCGGGGAGAAGGTCTTATCTGACTTCGTTGATTGGCTGCACTTCCCAAGAGGCGGAAAGTTTCCGTCCCCTTGCGGGGAGAAGGTCTTATCTGACCTTGGGACTGTCTCTCTTCCCAAAGAAGAGCCTGTGTCGTTTCCGTCCCCTTGCGGGGAGAAGGTCTTATCTGACCTTTACCTCTCCGGTCTCAGTATTTTCAGCAGACGTTTCCGTCCCCTTGCGGGGAGAAGGTCTTATCTGACTTTGGAATATCTAACACTGGGGAGAAAGCTCAAGAGCCTGAGTTTCCGTCCCCTTGCGGGGAGAAGGTCTTATCTGACTTGTGTAGCCAGTTATCAATCCGCATTTCCGATACAACGAGGTTTCCGTCCCCTTGCGGGGAGAAGGTCTTATCTGACTATGATTTTTACGTTTGGAGTCAACTCAGACCAGGGAGTTTCCGTCCCCTTGCGGGGAGAAGGTCTTATCTGACGATTCACCAGAACTGGTAAATCCAAAGCTGAAGGTGGAACGTTTCCGTCCCCTTGCGGGGAGAAGGTCTTATCTGACCGTGGAAGAGCTACATGGCAAAATTTTCTGATACCGCGTTTCCGTCCCCTTGCGGGGAGAAGGTCTTATCTGACTAGGATTGGCATTTGCATTGCTAATCTGGTTAGGATTAGCTTGAAAGTTTCCGTCCCCTTGCGGGGAGAAGGTCTTATCTGACACTCACAAAATCATTCCAGTTGTGGCAAATTGGGTTACAAGCGTTTCCGTCCCCTTGCGGGGAGAAGGTCTTATCTGACTGCGTTCAACTTGGATATTAGCTCTTGTTTTTGCTGTTTCCGTCCCCTTGCGGGGAGAAGGTCTTATCTGACGTTTTCCCTTAACAAACCCTGGCATATATATATAGTTTCCGTCCCCTTGCGGGGAGAAGGTCTTATCTGACCTCACGCCTAGTAAACGGAGGGCCTTCCTTCCGTGATTTGAGTTTCCGTCCCCTTGCGGGGAGAAGGTCTTATCTGACCCACAAAATAACCGATGTTTTTATAGGAGATGAAAGAATTTAGTTTCCGTCCCCTTGCGGGGAGAAGGTCTTATCTGACTATGAATGTTGAGCAAACTCGCGCAGTGGCTGATATTCTTGATGTTTCCGTCCCCTTGCGGGGAGAAGGTCTTATCTGACGCAGGACATTACGTTATGCGTATCGGAAACTACGAAGTTCGGGTTTCCGTCCCCTTGCGGGGAGAAGGTCTTATCTGACATCGGTAAAGATCTTAGGATCACCTGCGGCGGCTAATTTTTGTTTCCGTCCCCTTGCGGGGAGAAGGTCTTATCTGACCCTATGCTTAGGAAACCTTTGCGCTATAAGGTTTTCAAGGTGCAGTTGCGCCAGAGTACGGATGTAGGCGCGTCATCTAAGTTACCAGTACCTTAAATCACAAACACAATTGAGTGAAATTTGGCATTACATTCAATATACTAGAAAATTTTGAATCATGCAAGCCAAAAAAACCATATTTTCTTTTCATTAAACGACATTTCTTTAAAAATCTCCCAAATACTCTGTGCGACAAATTTCTAGTCATCTTTACACTTCTTTACATAGTTCAAAAAGGTCCAAAAGCTAGAAGGGAGAAGCATTTGCAACTCTGTTCCCTTTTCTTTTGTGGGTTCATTGGTGTTTACAAAATTAAATAATCTGGCGGTTCGTAGGGAGGCTGACCACCATAGACTCTTGTCTGCTGTTTTGCAATTGCATCTAGAGGGTACACTCTTAAATCATCCTCACTCAACTTCAGCAATGGTAACCACCGTTTTTCTAGCAGGTAGTTTAAACTCGTGCTATCTAAAGGACACTCAAACACTGAGTACTGCACGCGTTGACAATGTTGTTCCATCAGTTTCGCTAACTTTGTGCGACGTTTGTCATCAGATACGTCATAGCAAACCAACCAGAGCTTAATCATTTGATTACGAATGCCTCATAGTCTAGAACGTATTCCATGAAACAACGTGCCAAACGGCGTGCTTGTTCTAAAATAATTAGATTTAAGCTGAGACGGCGATTTTGAGCAGGGTAGAGCATGGGGGTTTGGAATCGTTGTTCCAATTCTGCTAAAAATAACTTTTTCGCCAACGGACCAAGCCAAACTCCTCGCTCATCTGGAGACTGCTGAAAATCTTCTGCTGCTAGTACACCAGATTGAATGATTGAAATCACAGCTTGATCTACGACTACAGGGCGGAACTCCTCCATCACGTCGAGGACTAAATTTGGACGATACGGTTCAATGGAATGGAAAAATCCCAAATACGGGTCAAGTCCTGCTTGGACACAACTTGCAAATACTCGTGATAATAAAACTCCGTAACCCCAACTGAGTAATGCATTGATTGGGTCAAGGGGTGGACGGCGATTTCTTCCAGTAAAAAACCATTCTGAGGGAAACCAATGACGCATCGCCTGGTAATAAGTACGAGCGCAAACACCTTCTAAACCCATGAGTTCGTTCCGATTTAAGGGCGTCTCTGTATTATATAAAACAGCTATATAAGACCCAATTATGTCTATAGCTTCTGCTAATTCGTGAATTTGTCCATCCGTGGCTCGATTACAACGTTGTAGCAAGACACGTTGATTGCGGATTTTACCTAGGACGAGTCTTTGAGCAAATGCCATTCCAATGGTGGTTTCAACTATGCGATACTGCGCTAAGCGAACGGTCGGGTTGGTAGAAAAGTATCCTTGGAGTCTTCCACGAAATTGACCGTCTTGGCGCAGAAAGATGGTTTCTAAACCGCGCTCCATTAATTGAGCGATCGCCACATCAGTGAACTGAACTCCGGGTAAAACCACCACCAGAGATAATTCTGTCAGCCTACAGGTTTTGGATTGTTGTTTGTGGACAATCACCAGTGATTCATTGCGGTAGCGGACAACGGTTCCAGGTTCGGTTAAATATAGAGTTGTGGTCATATCAACAAAGGAAGTAGAAGGTAAAGAGAACAGAGAAGTAACTTTGTTTTTCTTTCTCTCTTTATAGTTCTACACCTATGGGTGGAAATTGCATTTTCCATGTACGTAAGATGTGGAGTAACCTATAATTAATTGACGTACTTATTCTGCCATCTCTTCATCCGATGCCAGTGTCAACTGCATTAAGTTGATGACTACACAATAGGCAACAAAGGCAGGCGACGAATACGAATTCGGTGTGGCTCTACCGTCACAGCTGCACCCTGTTGTAATTCTTCCGAACATTCGTTAATCACTTTTACTAACAGAGCGGTCAACGCTTTGGCACGTAATCCTTCAATGCGAATACGAATAACTGAGGGAAAAGTTGCTTCATTAAGGGCTAATAATGTATGAAAGTCTGCGTCAAGGGTCACAACAACACGTTCTTCCTCTATTGCCTTTTGAAGAAGCTCTGCGTCTTCGGCTGCTCCTAACCCAATTTCGCTGACATGAATTGTGTCAATACCTACATCACGTAGCCTCGCTGCAGCAGAACGTGGTAGTCCTTGATCAAGCAACAATTTCATAGCTTTGAGGGAGCTCAATAATGCGATCGTCCAAGTAGGAAGAAGCAAAAATTAAGGCTTGTCGAATGTCTTCGTCTTCGAGTTCTGGAAACTCTTGACGCAGTTCTTCTCGCTCCGGGTAAGTAGCCAGTAATTCAATCACCCGACGAACTGTAAGACGAAGATTACGAATGCACGGTTGTCCATTCATCCGATTAGGATTGCTGGTAATACGGTCTAATTTCATCCTCGTTCCTGTGATTTTAACTACACGTATTGAGCTTTGATATCCCAATATTGACAATCCTAGCGCGGCATAGCAAAGAATAAAGATAATTCTTTGGAACGGATTAATAACCACAGAGTGCAGGGTGTGGGGTGTAGATATCACATCCAATGTCTGTCCCATCCTCATCAACAAGGTATTCTTCTAGGGAGAGTTTTTTGGTTGCTCTAGTTATGGCGATCGCTCTCCTCAACGAAAAAAATAATCCTGGATTTTGCTCCCTCTGGAGGTAAAAAGACCTCATCAATGCGAAACGCTGTTTCTTTCACCTCCACCGATTCAAAACGGTAATTCTGCCCTGGTGGTGGTTGGTAATCTGTTTTCAAAATGACATTAGCTGGAACTGACAAGTTTGGGGAAGTATATTTTTCCCTTATGTTTCTACTTACAGCATCGATTCGGCGTTGTAAGACCCCATTGGGGTTCCTTCATATCACATACAACTCAAAGAAATTTCGGATTTCAAAAGTTTCCGTCCCCTTGCGGGGAGAAGGTCATATCTGACTTGTGGGTTAATTATGGAATTTGTGTTGTACTTAGTTGGTGGTGTTTCCGTCCCCTTGCGGGGAGAAGGTCATATCTGACTTTGGAGGTTTTTCATGAACAAAATTATTGCGATTATTACTCTTGTTTCCGTCCCCTTGCGGGGAGAAGGTCATATCTGACTTAACAGACGTAGATTTCTTTCATTTTGTTTTGTTTATAGTTTCCGTCCCCTTGCGGGGAGAAGGTCATATCTGACGAAAACGTTCTTCAACGACGCAGAGTTGAGGAGCAACAACGTCAGAGTTTCCGTCCCCTTGCGGGGAGAAGGTCATATCTGACAATACCCACCCTGTTACTCAAAAAAATAACGGGAGTGGCAGTTTCCGTCCCCTTGCGGGGAGAAGGTCATATCTGACGATCATCACTCTCGACCTTTTGGTGTGGGGGACATTTACAGTTTCCGTCCCCTTGCGGGGAGAAGGTCATATCTGACTGCACAAGTAAACAATCAAAGCCAGCAGCAAGAGATGAAGTTTCCGTCCCCTTGCGGGGAGAAGGTCATATCTGACGATGATGATGTAGACGTAATCATCGATGCGATACAAGATGTTTCCGTCCCCTTGCGGGGAGAAGGTCATATCTGACCAAACGGCTCAACGCTTGGCTCAGCAATTTAGTTTTTCGTTTCCGTCCCCTTGCGGGGAGAAGGTCATATCTGACAGAAACATTGTATGGAGCGAAATATCAAAGCTATGCTTATTGTTTCCGTCCCCTTGCGGGGAGAAGGTCATATCTGACGTGGGCAATATTTTTTGCTTCACTTGATCACCTTGTAAACGTTTCCGTCCCCTTGCGGGGAGAAGGTCATATCTGACAAAAAAAAACTCAGACGATTGATTTACAAAATCAATCGTTTCCGTCCCCTTGCGGGGAGAAGGTCATATCTGACTATAGTTAGCATCTGGTAGACAGCGGCAACACCGTGCTGGTGATTGAGGTTTCCGTCCCCTTGCGGGGAGAAGGTCATATCTGACTTTCTATACTGCCACCCATCCGAGCTTAAGGTGTGCATGGCAGTTTCCGTCCCCTTGCGGGGAGAAGGTCATATCTGACGCTGGAAGCTCAACTGGTCAAAATTTTGGTTCTACCAATGTTTCCGTCCCCTTGCGGGGAGAAGGTCATATCTGACAGCTGTGGCTCTAGGAATGCTTTTCACTGGCGCATTTATGGTTTCCGTCCCCTTGCGGGGAGAAGGTCATATCTGACTACATATTTTTTTGCGATTTTGACGGCACTGCCGCTGAATTTGTTTCCGTCCCCTTGCGGGGAGAAGGTCATATCTGACTACATATTTTTTTGCGAT
>JAWQFQ010000097.1:0-8964 GCA_035967975.1 Scytonema sp. PMC 1070.18 | reverse complement strand
GGCACTGCCGCTGAATTTGTTTCCGTCCCCTTGCGGGGAGAAGGTCATATCTGACAACGTTGGAAGCCTACCCACACCTCGCCAATTGTTTTTGGTTTCCGTCCCCTTGCGGGGAGAAGGTCATATCTGACGTAGAAGGCGGCGAGGCTGGAGCCGTAAAGTCTCTCGAGGTTTCCGTCCCCTTGCGGGGAGAAGGTCATATCTGACCCTTGCACCCCAGTTGCTGATCAAAAACGCGAAGGGGATATAATGTTTCCGTCCCCTTGCGGGGAGAAGGTCATATCTGACTGCGCCGATGATTGCAATTGTTTTCATGACTTTTTAGAATTGTTTCCGTCCCCTTGCGGGGAGAAGGTCATATCTGACACCTGAGTTTAATCAAAAAAATCAGGTGACTGGTCGTGATTGTTGTTTCCGTCCCCTTGCGGGGAGAAGGTCATATCTGACGTGCCGGTCTTCAATCTAACCGTGCCTTCAACCAAGTTTCCGTCCCCTTGCGGGGAGAAGGTCATATCTGACTCTTAGAGAATCTTTATTTAAGATTCACTTATGATTTTTCGTTTCCGTCCCCTTGCGGGGAGAAGGTCATATCTGACGGGTTAGGGCTGCTCGTCACCCAATTCGAGAGTCATGGAAGTTTCCGTCCCCTTGCGGGGAGAAGGTCATATCTGACGGTAAACGTCGCAACGGCTACCAACACCGCGCTGGAAAGTTTCCGTCCCCTTGCGGGGAGAAGGTCATATCTGACTCGTTCTGAAGACAACAACAGAACGTGGTTATAATTTTCCTGTTTCCGTCCCCTTGCGGGGAGAAGGTCATATCTGACCTTCCATAAAAATGATATGGAAGAAATTGGAGTTCTTAGGTTTCCGTCCCCTTGCGGGGAGAAGGTCATATCTGACCTATGCTTAGGAAACCTTTGCGCTATAAGGTTTTCAAGGTGCAGTTGCGCCACATTACGGATGAAGGCGCGTCATCTAAATTACCAGTACCTTCAATCACAAAAAGAATTGAGTGAAATTTGGCACTACACTCAATATACTAGAAAATTTTGAATTAGGCAAGCCAAAAAAACTGTATTTTCTTTTCATTAAACGACATTTCTTTAAAAATCTCCCAAATACTCTGTGCGACAAATTTCTAGTCATCTTTACACTTCTTTACATAGTTCAAAAAGACCCAAAACGCAGAAGGGAAAAGCGTTTGCATCTCTGTACCCTTTTCTTTTGTCAATTCACTAGTGTTTACAAAATTAAATATTCTGGCGGCTCAAAGGAGGCGAACTAGAAATTTTCCGTCAGTAGTGCATAATCAACAGAGAAATCAACCCATATTTAAAATAGCGAACAGTTATCAGGCTTTTGGTGGGGAATGCCTACCCAAATCATAAAAGACATAACGTTAGCGAGAGTACTTAGCTTTCTTCTGTTTGGAACCCCCCATTTCCAAGCATGGTGTATAAATAGACTAATTCAAACAAACGCGTGAGGAGACTATTATGCGAGTTCATCAACGAGATACTATATCAGCACGTCGAGAGTCAGTAAATTTTGGTACATCTGTCCCAAAATCGATAGATTCTGATGCTTTACCAACACAGCAACGTAGAGAAGAGTGAAGGAATCTAAAGTTTATTGAAGTTACTTCTGTACATTTCCAGAGATGTAGCAGAGCCTATTAGTATTATCACTGAGGTAAAAACGATTATCAAGTGTCAATCTTGAATAGACCAATCAAGGTATTTGTACCGTTACTTAAAATGTCCTTCAAATCGGAAAAGTCCTCCATATCCCTACACCCCACACCCTACACCCCACACCCCTTGTTTCTATGACTCATTCTCAAAGTAACATCACAACAGCAATCAGCTGGTGCTTGGCTTGGGGAGACAAACGAGAACCCAACCATAACTTAGTTGATTTACAGCAAATGCGCCATGCTTTACAAACTGGGGGAGCGGTTCCCGAAGGAGTGCGATCGCTTGTCGAACAAGTCCAGAAACTCCAAGGAATTGCTGACGAAGACTTTCCCAAAAAGATAATAGAACTCCAGGATAAGAAGTACAACGATTTATGGAACCAAACCACACGCATTGGGTTAGTCTATGGTGGTGCTACCAAAATCAAGCAATACGTGTTTGAAGCTGCCAAAATACAAGATGTTCGGGGTGCTTCTGCCATTCTTGATAGAATCAACCTTACAGATTTACCAGCATTCTTTGAAGTCTCAGAAAAACCCAACCCCACATCAAAGTGGCTCAATCAGCACTTCCCTGGTTTAAAAGCAGCACTGATTCCAGAGTTAATTATCTACTCCACCGGTGGAAATATTCTCGCCTTTTGTCCAGCTGCTTACGTGAATGACTTAGCCAATGCGATCGAACGGCGTTACACCGAAGAAACCCTCACCGCCAATTCTTGTGCTGTGGGAGATACCTTTAGACTTCTAGAAATCCGATTTGGGTTGCTACAAGATTCTATCGAACAGACAAAATGGCTAGACTGGTATCAAAATCACCACACCGACTCATTCGTACAAGCATACTACGGTCGTCCAGAACCCGGTCAAGATTGGGAAGAATTGTTCAAGAACCGTAAAAGCTTTAACGAACTGGTAGGTAAATTGGCTTCTGCGTTCAACAAACGACGCAGTGGTAACGATTTGGACAATGTAGAACGTCCCACTCGCCGCTATCCTCCCATGTTTGAAACTCATCCTTATTTACAAAGGGATGAAACCGAACGCCGCAATTGTGTTATCCAAGCAAAAGGACTTCCCAAAGAACCTTGGCTTTCAGAAGCTTTAGCTCGTAAAAAAATTGTCGGTCAACAAACCAAGTTGGAGCATCAACAGAGTCAGCGCTGGTATCGCCGCAGTGGTTTTGCTTGGCGTCCGGGATTGGTATTGAGTTGGGTGAATAAATTTAGGTTATTTCTCAAAGAGACACAACAGCAGAAAACTTACTATCGCGGACTTCCGAAAAATGTCCCTTGGTACAAAGTGCGTGAATCTCGAACCCTAGAGGATATTGCTGTATCTTGTCCCCATACCCCAAACAGTGGTGTCACCAACGGCTTTGTTGCTTATATCTACGCCGACGGTAACAATATGGGTGGCTACATTCAGAAAATCCGCACTCCAGAGGAGTATCAGAAATTTAGCCAAGATGTATCCGATGCAACAACGCTTTCAGTGTATGCGGCGATCGCCAAACATCTCCAACCACGACAAGTGAGCGATCGCAACGATTCCAGCTCTACCTGGGTACATCCTTTTGAAATCATCACCATTGGTGGAGATGATGTATTGTTGATTGTTCCGGCTGACAAAGCGTTGGAAATTGCTCAAACGATTGGTGAAGAATTCGAGAAACAATTAACCCAGTTTCAAGAGTATCAAATTCCCAAATCACAACAGGATATTAAATCAATTCAATGTCACCGTTACCATCCTGAACAAGCAAAGGTTTCTGACTGCAAACTGAGTATGTCGATAGGAGTTTTAATTACCTCTTACGACACCCCAATTTATTACGCTCAGAAACTAACAGAGCAGTTACTGAAATCAGCAAAATCTCGTGCCAAAGAATTAAAAACATCTAAATATTATGGTGGAACTGTAGATTTTCTAGTTATGAAATCAGTTACAATGATTTCATCTAAAATAAATTCCTTCCGACAAGAAGGTTTAACAAAAGTCGTGTCAGAAAAACAAACTCTTAAACTTTACGGCTCACCTTACACACTCCATGAATTAGGAGGACTCCTGACAACCGGAAAAGCCTTCAAGAAATCTGGCTTTCCACGTTCCCAACTCTATCAAATCCGCAGCTTATTAGAGCAAGGAAAACACACTGCTATATTAAATTACCGCTACTTCCGAGTACGGTTAGGAAAAAAAGCCCAAAAACTTTTGGAAACAGAATTTGAAAAGGCTTGGTGTGCTGCAAAAACCAACAATGGAAATCTCGCCCCTTGGATGTACGATTCCTCAAAATCACCTACTTACGAAACTATCTGGCGGGAACTCGTAGACCTTTATCCGTTTATTCAGGAAGTTTCTGAAACAGTAGACTCGTTGCAAAATTCTGAAAGAGTAAATAACCGCAGATGAACGCAGATGAACGCAGATGAAATCTACTGATGTATGATTACCGATATTCTTTTCCTCTTGACTTTGCGCTCTTCTCTTCGAGACGCTCCGCGAATGCGTCTTTGCGGTTCATTTAAATAGATAATCTTCAAGCAAAACCACCACCAAAAGCAAGATGATTCAGCTAAACACCACCACCACTTATTCTCAAGAAACCCTAACACTCACAGCAGTAATTGACACAGCTTTGTGTGTAGGTGCAGGTGGTTCATCCGGTTCCCTCGCAGATAAACCCATCGTCCGCACTGCTAAGGAAGAACTACTGATTCCTGCATCTCAACTTAAAGGACGAGTTCGTCATGAGTGCGAGAAATTACTGAGAGGTTTACACTTACCAGTTTGCGAATCTCCCAATCCGCAAACCATGTGTCCTCAAAGAGCAGGTTTTGCAAAAGATGTTGAAGAACGTTTTCACCGTCCGGATTTCCATATAGACGGTTATTTCCACTGTCCTATCTGTCAAATATTCGGAAATCCCACCTTACCATCTCGCGTTTTATTTGATGACTTGATTTGTACTGAAGAACCTTCCAACCTTCCAGAAGTTCTCCGTCCTGGGGTGACTCTCAACCGTCGTCGTCGGACAGCAGAAGACCAAAAGCTTTATTTTTTAGAGACTTCACCAGTCAACGCCAAGCTGCAATTTCAGGGTGACATTCACATACTCCCCGGATGTCCCCCCTACACCCAAGCGCTTTTGATAGCAGCACTCCACCACGTCCATGCTTTGGGTGGAAGCAAGTCTGGTGGGTTGGGATGGTTGCATTGGAATCTACCCACACAAGAAATTGACAACACCGTTTGGAATGCTTTGTTACTGGAATGACCTATCGAATTCAACTTTACATTGAAAGTCTTTCTCCCTTGGCGATTGGACGACAAAAACCCGGTGGTTCAGTCAGTGAAAGCGAAACTTATATTCCTGGTTCAGTGATTCGAGGTGCGATCGCTAGTCAAATTCTACAACAATACGAACCGCCAGAACCGGGCGATGACTTTCACACCTTATTTGTCAGCAACTCTTCTGCGATTTTCCAAAACGCCTATCCTGCAATAGCCAAAGTCGGAGACGAAGTACAGGTTGTTCCTGGCGAAGTTTTGGTTTTACCTTCCACAACCGTCAGTTCAAAAACCAAACCTGGTTTTCAGCCAAAAAATAACGGTGTTTTTGACACCTTAATTGACCGCTTTTGCGCTGAAGCACATAACCACCCTTACGATCCCAATTGTCCCCAAGACGGTGGAAGAGTAGAACCTTATGGAGGTTTTTATTCTTGCATTGATGGAAATTACTACCAACCTTCCATCAGCACCCGCTTACTCACACGAGTTGGTATCAATCGCCGTCGCGCCACCTCTGAGGAACAAGTCCTTTATAGTATTGAAGTCCTCAACGAAGCTGAAGGCAAAAATAAGCAAACAGCCACCTATTCTGGGACAATTTTAGTCGAAGACGAACAATTAGCCAATGCGTTAACTAACTTTATTAACGAAAATTCTCTTACGTTTAGGTTAGGAGGTTCTGCATCACGAGGATTGGGTAAAGTTAAAATAAAAGCCAAGCTCAACTCTGAAAAAACTAACAATATTACCTCTCGCATCCAAAATTTTAACAACCAACTTAAAAACCGTTGGCAAAAGTGGCACATCTTTGGTGAACCAACTCAAGATATACTCAAAACCCGTACTTATTTCACCTTAGATTTACAATCTGATGCCATTTTACAAGAGAATTGGCAACGCACTACAGTGATTTCTGAAGATATGTTACGCCAATTTACAGGTTTAGACGATGAAACCTTAAAACTTCACGTTGCATACACCAGCTACGATTACCGTTCTGGTTGGAATGCTGCTTGGGGGCTGATGAAAGATGTGGAGTTAGTTATTAACAAAGGGGCTGTGTATTTGTTCAGTAGCAGTGAACCAGATATATGGTTTTCTGCTTTAGAGAAGTTACAAATAATTGGGGTAGGAGAACGTACATCTGAAGGTTTTGGTCAAATTCAAGTTTGTAATGATTTTCATTTAGTATTTCGGGAAAACGCCAAATGACGCCGACAAAACAACACAGCGAATTAAAAGCTCAAAAAGGAATTCGTCAAGCCGAAGATGAATTAGTCCAATGGATTCAAGCGGCTTTAGATAAAACAGATTCCTATGGCGATTTACAAGAAGCTCAATTTCGGAACCTAGTCCGCGTTGCTGATACTACGGAGAGTCCAGAGGTGATTAAGAATTTCTTACTTTATCAAGTAGGTAGAGATAAAAAATGGGGGAAAGGTAAAAATTCTTTGGCTGAAACAATTATCAAGGATATTGATAGTAAAATTAAGCCTAAAGCTGTAGAGATTGTAAAAGGGTCTGGGTATGAACATGAAAAGGAGATTTGGTTGGAGTTGATTCGACGTTACTTGGGTTATGGGGCTCGTTATTTGAAGTATTTGAATACGTTGTGATTAATTAACCGCCAAGACGCCAAGATCGCTAAGAAAAAGAAGAGGAAAAGTTATGCAACAAGTCGTTATTTCATCCATTGGTACCAGTTTACTGACAAATCAGATTAACCGGGGTAGTGAGAATGAGAAAGATTGGTATCCCCGCTTAAGAGATACAGCCAATTTGACTTGGGAAAAAACACCAGAAGATGTTAAGGAAATTATTCTCACTCTCAAAGAAAGAGCAACTCAAAAACTTGAGGTGGCGAAAATTCCTCAAATCCGCAGTGCTAGTGCAGAATTAAATGGTATATATGGACTTTACCAAGACAATCTAGAACAAGGAAAGCCAGATATTCACTGGTTAATTGCTACCGATACCGCACAAGGAGAAACAACTGCACAAATTGTCCAAAATTATTTGCGATCGCAAAACTTAATGAACGCCAACATCTACACTCCACCAGGGCTATCTACTGCTAGCACTGAAGCTTTTTTAGAAGGTATTTCGCAACTCATTAAGTGGATGCAAGACAGCATTGAACCTTACAAAAGTCAGTATAAAATTTGCTTCAATTTAGTAGGAAGCTTCAAATCATTGCAAGGATATCTCAACACCATTGGAATGTTCTATGCAGACGAAATCATTTATATCTTTGAAGGTGAAAATTCAAAGATGCTAACTATTCCCAGACTACCAGTTACCGTTGACACATCTTATATAGAACCACACAAAGTTTACTTAGCAATGATGGAAGAGGGAGAAATCCCAACCTCATTACTAAAAGATAACAAAATCCCCAAAGATTTGGTTTGGGAAATTGGGAGCGAGACAATACTATCACCTTGGGGACAACTTATTTGGAATCAATGTAAAAATGAGCTACTAACACAAGATTTGCTGAAATTCCCCAGAATTACTTACACAAGCAGTTTTCTCAAAGATTATGAGAAAATTCAGAATCACCAAGAAAAAATAAAATTACAAGAAACCATAGCGAAAGTCGCTCAACTTCTCAGCAAATCAAACGGTAACCCCATTTCCTTGAGAGAAGATGGAGGTTTGCAATACAGCAAATACACAAACACAGACGGAATCGACCACTTTCGAGTCACGCTAGGATTGCGCGTGAGTTGCAAAGTATTAGGAAATACAGTAGAACTGCGCTATTACGGAACACACGACCATGTTGAAGGAAAAGAACTTCCTTAGAGGATGTTTGAAAAGTAGTTGGCTGTAATTTCAAGCACTGGTTAATCCCCCCTAGCCCCCCTTAAAAAGGGGGGAAAATCTCTAACGGTCCCCCTTTTTAAGGGGGATTTAGGGGGATGAGAAATGTGCATGCTACTGACGAGAAGACTTTTAAAACATCCTCTTAGAGAAGCTAAAGACCATTATCACCACTTCACAAACAAACCATGTTCGACACATTCAAAAATCGCCTAGAAATCACAGGAACCCTCACCACCATCACAGCAATGCGGATAAGTGCGGGACGTTCCACAGAACCCATCGGGTCTGACTTACCCGTCATCAAAGACGCACTAGGAAGACCATTCATTCCAGGGTCAAGCTTCAAAGGTGCGTTACGTTCCCGCTTAGAAAGCTTCCTGCGAGCGATCGATCCACAACTTGCTGCTAACCCAGCCGTTGAAGCAGAATGGTCAATCACATCAGAACAAATGAAAACCCTCAAAGACAATCATACAAACGATGCAACTCTCACCGAAACCATTCTCCACCAAACTGACCTAGTATCCCGTTTATTTGGTTCCCCTTGGGTAGCAAGTAAATTCCAAGTGCGAGACTTAACCGTCGTAGAAGACGCTTGGTTTGGACAATACCAAGAAAGGGACGGCGTTTCCATTGACAGAGATACAGAAACCGCAGCAGAGGGAAAACTTTATGACTATCAAGTTGTACCAGCCGCAACACCCTTCCATTTTCGTGCTGTGGTAGAAAACACTGAAAACTGGGAACTAGGTTTACTCATGATTGGTATCCACCAGTTTGAAACAGAACAAATTCCCCTAGGTGGTGGTCGTTCTCGCGGTTTGGGCGTCGTGAAATTAGACGTAGAAAAGATGCAGTGGTTTGACACCCAAAATGACCCAAAGCGCCTACTCAATTACCTACAAAAACTAGTCCAAAACGACCAAACCGCCTACGAAGATGCTCACCCCTACAAACACGAATGGACACAAGCACTCATTCATTACTTAACAAAAGTAAGGAATGAAGAATGAGGAGAAAACAAGAAAGATTTTCTTCAGGTAATGCACAAAAAACCACCCCACCCCACCCCACCCCAATATACGGGCGGAAAACTTGATTTTTGGAAGCGATTTCTTGTAACTGAGCAAGGGAAGCGTA
>JAWQFQ010000096.1:0-31696 GCA_035967975.1 Scytonema sp. PMC 1070.18 | reverse complement strand
CACTCTTACCTTTCCATTGTTCCATATTCCAGATTATTGTGTGGCTTTCAAGATAAGTACCTACGAAAAAATATTTATCTATATTTTCCTGATGACTGAAATTCCTGTAGGAGCGTACTATTGCCTATTCCCCATTGCCTATTGCCTCTCCTAACTAGTACAGCATGGTGGAAATAAAGCTACCGTTTTTTTGAAAGAGGTAAAAAGCTGACTTTTGACTTTTACCTTGTTGTACTAGGGTTTTTAGAGGAACTTAAGAGGCAAGAGTGAGCACTCAAATTGCGATCGGCTATTAAACAGGTACAACTTTAGTAGTAATATTTGGAGAATACTACTAAAGTTGTTTAATTGTGTTAACATTAAATTTGTAAGTATCGATGCTTACACCATCCCTACCCAGCAAAGACCAGAGGATCGATTAGGGTCGAGACGTACGGGTTTGGTCATCCGGGCTAGTTCTGGTCAAAAATAGGCACAGATTAACTGTCTGTTATAGGGCAAGAAGACAGCAAACACCATCTTTTCAGAGGATTGGGAAGACCCTATAGTACTTAAGTACCCTAATATCAATCTAAAAACTAGCGTTAGAGTTAACCTACCTATTTATTGTCTTATAGATAAGTGAGGCACAGGTTTTGTAAATCGCGTAACCTCATAGTGATTTGTACCACAGAGAGAACTGAGAAGTTTGCTCTAACTGAATATACGTTGCCATTGTTTCTTCATAGACGCGCATAACACTCAATCGCTCCAAATTTTGTTGTGCCTTATTTTTCCATGTTTGCACTAACTCTGGACTGCTTAGCAACTGCTTTAAAGCTATTGCAAGAGCTGTACTATTTGCTGGTGGTATGAGAATACCAGCTTGTCCATTGTCTAATGCTTCAGGTATGCCATCTACGTTACTTGCTACGATCGCACAACCAACTTCACGAGCTTCTGGAATCACTAGTGGAGAAGGATCGCGATGTGAAGCCAGTACGAATATGTCACAACTTAACATATATGATTGTGGTTCTGACTGGAAACCTTCAAAATGAATTCTATGGGCAAACGGTGTTTTACCTGCTTGTTTTTCAAACATTTTGATATCAGGACCATTACCTACCAGGTAGAGATGAGCGTTAGAAAAATCACTGGCAATTTGAGCAAAAGCATCAATGATCTCACCAATACCTTTGCGTTCGTACATTCCTGCGACAGTAACGATCGCTGGTTTGTGCAAATCCTTCGGTAGATAGTCCTGAAGCGATCGCTTCCGAACGCTACCTAATGTTCCATTAGATACAACTCTCAATTTTTGACGTGGGATTCCGCGCCTTGTCATGGATTCAGCAACAGCATTGCTAACCGCAATAACACGGTCTGCTAAACCCATTAGGACTGCGCTACGCTGAAATTCGTTATGTACGGTCGAAACCAGTGCATATGATGAACCTTGTAATAGCTTTGCTAGCACCACTCCAGTCATCATATGAGCATGGACAATCTGTGGTTCAAACTCTTGAACAATTTTCCGGTAACGCCAAGTAGCATTCATCAAGTTAATTGGTGTCCTTGTTTGATCTAAACGGAAGTGCTTGACACCATAACTCGCAAGTAATACTTCATACTCTCCACCGGACGATACTACACCCACAACATGACCATGTTTAGCTTGCAGGCAAGCTAAATCGACTGCAACATTAACAATACCATTACCGATTTCGTGGACGTGATTTAAAATATGTAGGACACGCATTGAATTCGGATTACAATTTAGAATATGTAGCAGTCCTAAATGAAGTATAAAAAATTTTCGTAACGAGTGCTCATAGCTAATGGGAAAAAGCACTCAGCAATTAACTATTAGCAGTTAAAATTTTTTACCAATGATTTAGGATTGCTATATACAGTAACTCAAACAAAAGTTTCAGTAATCCGGACAATTTAACTAAACTTTTAGCCAAATCTCTAAGAAGTCTCAAACCTTGCAACATTAATTGCACCCATAATTGGTTTTTTGGCAATTAGTTCGGAAATTAGGCAAATATCAAGGAGGTAGTTCATGGGGTGAAGCCATCGCGGGATTGGCTACGATCTCGGCTTAGGTCTAATTCTTCGGTAAGTTCAGCCAGTGGGGATTGACGGAAAAACTCTGAGAGTTTGGTGGTTTGTTCTGGGTGGGTGTTGTCATTGTATGTGGTGAGGCTTTGGGCGAGTAGTTGGATAATGTAGAGCTTATCGTTAGGTGAAAGCTGAAGGAGTTGTTGTTCGAGTTTTGGGATAACCACGTTGGGGGTTATAACTTGCGCTTTTGTGTTGACTCTTATACTTCGTATGGGAATAAATTGAGCTTTTGATAGTAGCTAAAATCTTTTAGCAATAAGCTTTTTGCTAACTGCTAAACGCTGAAGGCTGACCGCTGAAAGTATAAAACACGTCTCCTTTTGATTTAGCTATACTTTGCACGGGAACAAACTAAGCTTTCGATTCAGCTAGAACTTATAAGTTATAAGTTTTAGCTGAAAGCTGAAAGTTGACCGCTTAAAGTATAGCTAACTGCTCAAAATGAACATTACACAGCACAATTCAATTCACCAGCTTTCTGGGAGAAACGAGTGTTTTCTCGGTAGTCTACAGGACAATCTATTACAGCTGGTACATCTTGAGCCAGGGCTTCTTTGAGTATGGGAACCAAGTCAGTAGCAGCTTCCACACGATAGCCTTTTAAGCCCATGCTTTCGGCAAATTTGACAAAATCAGGATTGCCAAAATGTATAAAAGACGACCGACCTTTGCCAAAGTGATTTTCTTGCTTCCACTCAATTAAACCGTAGCCACCATCATTAAATATTAAAGTGACAAAAGGTGTACCAACGCGCAAAGCGGTTTCTAGTTCTTGGCAATTCATCATAAAACCTCCATCCCCAGTTGCGGCGACAACTTTGCGATTGGGATGAACCAATTTTGCTGCTAAAGCACCAGGGATAGCAATACCCATTGCAGCAAAGCCATTGGAAATAATACAAGTATTTGGGCTATAGCAGTGATAATGACGAGCAATCCACATTTTGTGTGCGCCAACATCAGAAATAACGATATCATCTGGTCCCATCACTTGCCGTAAATCGTAAATTAATTTTTGTGGCTTAATAGGAAACCCGTCATCATTGGCGTACTGTTCATAACTTTCGCGAATATTTCCCCTTAAACCGATGGCGTAGGGATTGGGTTTATTTTGTCTATCTGCAACTTTCAAGATTTCATAAAGGGAGTCAGAAATATCTCCCACCACTTCCACTGAGGGAATATAACTACTATCAATTTCCGCATGAGTTGCCGCAATGTGAACGATAGGTATCTTACCCTCAGGATTCCATTTTTTCGGTGAAAATTCAATCAAATCGTAACCAATAGCAATCACTAGGTCGGTGTTGGCGAAGCCACAGGTAATAAAGTCCCTTTGCTGCAATCCTACCGCCCACAATGCTAGGGGATGAGTGTAAGGAATGATACCTTTACCCATAAAAGTATTGGCAACGGGGATATTCATTTGAGTGGCAAATTGTGTGACTGCATCACTAGCACGGTCACGAATAGCCCCATTTCCGACTAAAATAATCGGGTTAACTGCTTGAGAAATAACTGCGGCTGCTGCTCTAATACTTGCAAAAGAAGCAAAGGTTCTTTCAATTCTGTCTATTTGCAATGGTTTACCGTCTGCGGGCATAGCAGCTATATTTTCCGGTACATCAATGTGTACTGCGCCCGGTTTTTCACATTGTGCTCGCTTAAAAGCTTTCCGTACAACTTCTGGTGTAATACTTGGGCGCACGATTTGCTTATTCCATTTTGTGACTGGAGCAAACATTGCTACCAAGTCTAAATACTGATGGGATTCGATATGCATTCTATCTGTTCCCACCTGTCCAGTAATGGCTACTAATGGCGCACCATCTAGGTTAGCATCCGCTACACCTGTCATTAAATTTGTTGCCCCCGGTCCGAGGGTAGACAAACAAACGCCTGCTTTTCCTGTCAAACGTCCATAAACGTCCGCCATGAAAGCTGCTCCCTGTTCGTGGCGGGTGGTAATAAATTGAATTGATGAATGTTTTAGAGCTTCCAAAACGTGCAAGTTTTCTTCTCCAGGAAGTCCAAAAACGTATTGCACCCCTTCATTTTCTAAACACTGTACTAATAAATCGGCTGTATTCATATCTTGTTTTATGCTCCTGTTGGTATGCACCTTTGAGTATCAGTTGTCAGTTGATGACTAAGTATAAGTCTCGCACCACTTGAACCGAAGGCGTTGGTGGGTTGCAATATCATACGATAGGTCTGATAACTGTTCACTGATAACTGTTTACCCACACTGTTTTAACATTGACGAACTCATGTATACCTTGGATACTCAACTCTCTGCCATATCCAGAACGTTTGATACCGCCAAAAGGTAAGCGAGGGTCAGATTTTACCATTCCGTTGATAAAAACTGCACCTGCTTCGATTTCCTCTATCAGGCGATCGCATTCTTCAACATGAGTTGTCCAAGCACTTGCTCCTAAGCCAAAGGGTGTGGAATTGGCTAGTTGGATCGCTGCATCAATATCCGGAACGCGAAATAACATCGCTACCGGACCAAAAAATTCTTCCTTAGCAACTGGATTATCTGGAGCAATATCCGAGATAATTGTCGGTGGATAAAAGTTCCCAGGACGATCTAACAAAGGATGTCCGCCCATCAAAACTTTTGCCCCATGTTCGACACAAGCTTGTACTTGTTTATCTATATCCTTAAGAATATCAGGGGTAGCTAGAGGTCCCAAATCTGTATCTGGTTGCATCGGGTCGCCAATTTTCAGGGCTTGGAATTTCTCTAGCAAGAGTTTTTCAAACTTGTCTGCTACTGCTTCCACAACAATAAAACGTTTTGCTGCAATACAAGATTGACCGTTGTTGAGCATTCTTGCTGTAGTAGCTGTGGTAGCTGCGACTTCTAGGTCTGCGCTTTCTAAAACAATAAATGGATCGCTTCCTCCAAGTTCCAGGACAGTTTTTTTAATTTGTTTTCCTGAAGCTACGGCTAAACTGGCTCCGGCTGGTTCGCTTCCAGTTAAAGTGGCGGCTTTGATGCGATCGTCACTCATTAAGTCAGCTACTTTAGCAGCGCCTATTAACAGAGTTTGAAAAACACCTTTAGGAAACCCTGCTCGTTGTATAATTTCATCTATAGCCAAAGCACACTGTGGAACATTAGAGGCGTGTTTGAGTAGTCCTACATTACCTGCCATTAGAGATGGCGCAACAAAGCGGAAAACTTGCCAAAATGGAAAATTCCAAGGCATAACAGCGAGAATTATACCTATTGGTTGGTATTTTACAAAACTTCGGCTGGCATCGGTTTTGACTGTCACATCCGCCAGAAATTCAGCAGCGTGTTCAGCATAGTAGCGACAGACAAGAGCACATTTTTCTGCTTCAGCGATCGCTGCTTTGAGTGGCTTACCCATCTCCAGCGTCATCAGCTTGGCAAATTCTTCTTTTTCCTGCTCTAGAATGTCAGCAGCTTTGTGCATCCACTGTGCTCGTTCTTGGAAACTGGTTTTGCGATACTTTTCAAACGCCAGTTGTGCCAAATCTAGTTTTTCAGCAATTTCTGAATCCTTCAACGGCTCAAAAGTTTTGAGCAACTCCCCTGTGGCGGGATTAATGGTGGCGATCGCCATAACCTGAACTCCCGTTAAAAAGTTACTTTAAATAGCACCGCAGTGTTATGTATGTCAGTTGCGGAAGCTACTTTCCAATTTTAGTCTTTTAGCTTGTGCTGATTTTACTTATATTAAACTTTCGCAATTAAAATTGAAACAATTTACACATTATTTTATGTATTTATGCTTACAATCTTCTAAAAACTAAGACGTCTTTAAAGAACATTGCTTGATTTTAGCAGGATGTAACACTCCGATAATTGAAGAAAATTTATGAATTTAATATAAATATTTTGAATTTGTCATTGTGACGATATTATGCTATGTTTATGCATTTTCTCGGAAAAATAGTTTAATTTCGCGCTTTATCCTCCATTATTTTCCCAACAAAATTTGCTCGAATACAGGTGCAATCCAGTGTAAGAGTATAAATTTACAAGTAGATACACCCGACAAATTTAACATTTTCCTCACAAATAAGTACTTATACACCTTCACTCAATGCTGTGAATAAGTCTAGTTACGAGAGGTTAACTCCCTGCATCTTAGTCTGGTAAACTTTGATTAAGCGATTAATTCCCTTAAAGCGATAATCTCCCATTTCGTAGAAGCACAAGGGATCGGAAAGCAAGGTGTAAGTGACTTCACTAACCACACATTCCCCAGGAGGACAAACCGCTTCCATTCGAGCCGCCAAATTAATAGTTCCCCCTAGGGCAGTATACTCCACCCTTTGAGAACTACCAACATCCCCAACCACTGCTTTACCACTGTTAATTGCAATCCGTAATTGCAGTGGTTCATGCCAAAAGTTCTGAGCGTTAAGATGTTCTAAACGAGTGAGCATTCTGATTGCAGTAGTGACAGCGCGATCGGCATGATCTATTTGAGGTTCGGGAGCACCAAAAAATGCCATAATGCAATCGCCAATATACTTATCCAATGTACCCCCGCAAGCAAACACCTCATGCAGCATCTCCTCAAATAACTTATTCAGTAATTCAGCAATCAGGGTAGGAGATAATCGTTCAGAAAGCGCAGTAAAGCCTACTAAATCCGCAAATAAAATGCTAATTTCACTTTCTTGTGGTGTGAGACGACCGTTTGGGAGTACACCTACAGAGATAAGTTGCTGTACAACAGCAGGAGAGTGATAGCGTTCCAATCTTTGACGAATCACCGCTTCAATTTTGAGTTTTTCTGCTAACAACCAGCGTTGTACGCTAGAAGCCACAAGATTTGCTAAAGTTGAAAAAAATCTCAGTTCTTCCTCACCTTCTTTTGTCCAATGGGATGAAGAAAGATGAGCATCAGCATAGAGAACACCGACAACCTTCGTTTCATCCCATAAAGGGACCGCCATAGCACTGCGAATACCTTTCACCAGAATACTATTTTCTCCAGCAAATCTCTCATCATTTTGAGCATCAGCCGTTTGAATGGCAACTTTTTCCTCAAAAACCTTTTGGCAGATACTACGGCTAATCCAACTACCATCCGCAGGTAAAAATTCGTCTTGAGAGGAAATTCTTCTAGCAGCATTCATTAATTCCAGCTTCCCACAACCACTGACATCAATTAATAGTGCTAATCGGTCTATACTATCTAAATATCGAAATACAACTTCCTGAACTTGGGAAAAAATTTCTTCTATGGACGCAGCCGCAGAGAGGTTTTTGGCGATATCTACCAAATCCTTCAAACGAGCGATCGTTATATCCTTATCGCCAACATCACCATTTTCACTGTCAGCTTGTATCCATTGCTGTTGTAACTGTTTAACATTGCGAAGGATGGTTCTTCCTTGAGAAGAGGCTGCTTGCTTGCTTATCGACGGTTCAACAGGAGACAAGAACACGGCGATACTTACATCTCCAAGCCAAATGACATCATCGTTATGCAGCTCTTGGGGAGAAGTAATCAGGCGACTGTTGAGTTGAGTGCCATTTTTGCTACCCAAATCCTCAATAGTCCAGGTACCGAAAGGGGTTTTGATCAGCCTTGCATGGAAACGAGAAACTCCCCCAGAGGCTATGTATAAGTCACATTGCGGTAAACGACCGATAGTGAACACATCTTGATGCACCGTCACGATTCTTTCAGAATCTCCTTCTTGTAGGCGCAGTTTCAGTTCAGTCATGTCTTCCATAAATCCATTTAGGGAGCAAGGATTGCCATTGTTTAAGATATGTCAAAGGTTTACCTTTTACCTTATCTTTATGACACTCTCCGCTAGCTTCCGACAACTAAGTACTTATGGATAAATATTTATAGATTTTTTCAACTGGCTAAAATCAATGAAATCCAGCACTATTGCCTATTGCCCATTCCCTATTGCCTATTCCCTATTGAACCAGCAAAACTGACTTCACAGGTCGCTTGATAAAATTTCCCTCTGAATCTACCTTGCCATAAAAACTCTTGCCATTGTAGTATAAAGAAGATGAGCTTCCACCATCAAGATTCATAGCTTTTGTGGCTCCTAGACTTTTCATGAAATCAGCAAGTGCTGGCAGTGATATTCCGGAGTCAGTATGTGCTTTGGTTTTTTGAGCCACCATCACTAAAATAACACTACCATCACGGGTGATACCGATAGCCGTCCTAGCATTGGGTCGAGTACTACCTAGGGCGTCTCGATGTTTAGTTTTATCCACGAAACCTTCTTTTTCTGAGGTTAATTCTGGTAGTAACTGAGGACCACCACCCATAGCATTTCTCAATTGACAACCTTTCGGTATTGGGTTATTATGTAGAACGATATCGTGGAGAATATTCAGACCACATACATAACTACGGAATTCAGAGCGGTTTAAGATATTCGCAAGGTAAGGTTTCAGGTCAGGATTATTAATTAGTCTCTCATTTTTTCTAGGATCGGCGATGAGCTTTCCATTGAGGATGACTACTGATGTGGTTTTTTGGTTGTTTGGGTCAAAAAAGCCACCATTGATGATGGCGATCGCTTGATACTGCTTCTGAAATTCTTCTATGGTGTTCAACTTTGGCGACAGTGCGGGGGTGATGGAGAATTGACTTTGAGACGGAACCACAAGAATGTGGGCTTCGCTTTGTGCCAAGGTAAGTTTTTCGTATTGTATACTTTTTTCTAATAGTGATGTTTTTTTTGGCATCAGCGCTTTCACAATAATGGAGTGTTGTAAGGAAGGCTGGGTCAATGATATTAGTATTCCCAGACTGATAACTGCTCCTAAAAACAGATAGATTTTTCGCATAATGAATAAATATTGAAGAGTTAAGGAACCGCAGATAATTAAAACCGTGATTCATAATTAACCGTCAATCGGCTTTCATCCCCAAAATCAGTTGTTCCGCGAACACGAATATTATCATTAAGTCGGTAGAGTACACCGTAACGGAATGATTCATTCGTCAAGAAAACTCTTGATATCGAAGCAGATAAATTCCCCGTGACATCAAAAACTCCCTCTGCTGCTAAACTCAACACCGAAGCCCGAGTTGCTTCATTAGCGACAGTGGTGGGATAGATGCGAAATTCGCTAAAGCCAATGGATTGTGCTATTTGACTCAGACTTCCCTGCAAGTCACTTAATATACCAGCACCAGCGAAACTGGCGATTCCTAATGCTGGATCTGCTTGACCTAAAGTATTAATAATTGAACCACCCAAGAGAGAAATAATTTCTGATTCACTACGTTGAGGGTCGCTGGTGAGTGTCAAATTTTGTTCCAGCTCACTAGCAGGTCCTGTTGCTCTGGCTTCGACGCGAATGGTTTCTAAAGTACCCAAACTGGTAAAAGTGGGAGCATCACTGATTTCTGAAGAAAAAGGAGAGGTCGGTAAACGAGTTCCACTCCCTTCTGGAACAAGCGCGACCAGTCGAACATCTAAGACAGGGTCAATTCCTCCTGTGGGTGTAAATGTTGCGGTTTGTTCGTATCCCCGCTCTAAAGTAAACTGAGTGGCAAATAAGTTGACTTGTCCTTGTGTCAGACGAACAACTCCTTGGGGACGAGGATTCGCTAATGAACCATTGATTGTCAAATCACCCTTTGCTTTAAAGCTGATTATAGGAGGAGCAAATTCGGTTGGGATAAAAGCAACTAGTGAGCGATTTGTGATCCGAACATCATCATCCAGTACAAGCTGCAGATTTTCAAATTCTATAGGTGGTCTGTTAGTTGTGGTAGGTGCGCCAGGGGTTGCGCTTTCGTTGGGAGTCCCAGCTGCTGGAGTGGCTACAGCTGCAGTTTCTTGTCCCCCAATTAATACCTGACCGTCACTGAGAATAATCTTACCGCCGATCGCAGGCTCAAGGGCTGTTCCTGTAATCACAACATTACCGCTCACCCCTCCTTGATACAATCCTGCTACTTCCAAATCTAGGTTGTCTATTGATACAGTTAAGGGATTGGTTGCAGCTTCCGTTAGCGCTTGCTGACTAGCAAAGATGGGGATAATTCCTGCAGCTGTGACTTCTCCTTGATTGTACTGCCCTTGTACGTTTTGAACATTGACTCTATTACCATTAAATTCTAGTGTCCCTGTCACACCTGTGAGTGGTTCAGGAAGAGCAGCTGCTCTGAAGGTTGCATCTTGAACTGTTACATTACCTGTAATAGTCGGCTGATCGAGAGTACCTTGAACTTCTACATCGACCAGTCCTTGACCTTGTACAAAAGTCACTTGGTCGGTGAACAAGTTTAACAGCCCTAAACCTTCATTTTGTACATTAGCAGCAATACTGATTTCATTGCTTTCTGGTTGTACTACAGCGAAAGGCAAAGGAACGGGTACACTACCTTGTATTTCAACAGGTTCTGTTCCCGTTATCAATATATTACTGGCAAAGTTCAAACGACCATCGTTAAAGTTAAAGCTTAAATCCCCTGTTTTTACAGGTTCCTCGTTAATGACAGCATTTGCTAATGTCACTTCCCCTATTGCTCTTGGATTTTCTAAACTTCCTGCTAAGGTAGCCAGAGCAGTGACTTCACCAGTGACATCAACTGGGAAGTCTTGCAAGAAAGGTTCTAGTAATGATAAAGGTAGACTAGAAACGCGCACTTGTCCGGATAATGCATCACTTCCTAACTGTCCTGTGAAAGCAATAAGCCCTTGTTTTGCCAAATCAATCCGTAGAGGTGATAGTGTTACGACACCGTTGTTGAAACTTCCTTGAGCAATCAGTCCATCAACATTATATTGACCCCAAGCCAATTTGGAGCTTTGAATGTTGAAGTCAGCGTTTATCCCTGTTGGTAGAGAACCACTCGCTTGAATTTGTCCGCTGAGGACACCTTGTAATTCTGCAAGTGTGGGAAGAGTTTGCGCTTCTTCTCTCTGGGTTTGTTCTTGGGTAAGTAGGGCTTCAATTTCTGAAAATCGCCGTATTTGTGATAACAAGTTTGCGTTTGGTAAACCAACAGATACAGTCTCAAGAGCACTTGCTCCAGCAAATTCTGGGGTTGTCAATCCTCCAGATAAGTCTTGAAAGTCAAAAACATTAAACGCTTGTAATATATTCTGGATTCTGGCTTGGTCAAAGCTGACTTGAGCTTGAAATTGAGGCGTTTGTCCTGCGGTTTCAACATTTGCATTTATAGATATGTTGTCATCACCTATCTGCAAATCACCGCCAGTGAGTGTAGCTGTTCCATTAGCGAAGCTGATATTACCTTGAAATTGGTCTGCTGTCAATCTACCAACTCTAGGCTGGTCAACAGTGACATTTCCGGCGACTGTATACTCTTTTAAGTTAACTGCTAAATCGGCGGAGATATCTCCAGCTAAAGGTTGTAAGTTTAAGCGATCGCCTGGAACCGCATTTTCCAAAACTGCTACGGGAAAGTCTTCCACGTTCACAAACAGAGTATCTCCCTCTGTTCTACCAGTAGCGACAGCTTGATTGCGACGGATGACAAATGAGGTGGGGAGATTTTCGGGACCGAGGTTAACTGCGATTTGGTCTTGAGGTCCGGAAAGTCGCAGTTCTGTCCCTTGTCCAGGCTGAAAATTCACCTTTCCAGTTAAGACTTGGTCAAAGTTCAAACCACTGACGCTAAAATTTTCTAATCGAAGGTTTCCTGCGGCGTTGGGAGCATCCGGGGTTCCTGTAATTTGTCCGTTGAAATCAGCTTGTCCTGCTAGTGCGACGTTTTGTGGAAGGTTGTCAAATTCTTGTAGACTAAAATTTTCCGCTCGCACGTCTAGATTCAAAGCAGCAATTTGGGGTGTTCCTGTTTCCGGTAGTTGAACATCAATAGTACCCTGCGCTATCAGTCCTGGGGCGGTTGCGCGTTCGACTATAATGCGATCGCCATTCCACTGGATTTGAGCAGTCAATGGGTCATCAATAACAGCTATCCCTTGGGAAAGACGGACTTGTCCTGCGGCGCGAATATTGTTAAGTTGGAAAGATTCCGTTGTTCCTGCGACACGCAAATTGGTATTGAGTTGTCCCCGCAACTGTTCGGAGAACCGATTGAGTTCCACTTGGGAAACCTTCGCGACTGCTTGCCACTGACCGTTATTTAGGTTTATGTTATTAACATCAACCCTTCCCCCCGCAATATTTCTTAAAGTTGCTTGTCCAGTGGCTTGAATAGCTGAGGGTTGGAAGGAATTTGTAGTTCCCGCCAAGTTCAACTCGCTGCTTAAGATTCCTTGGAACTGGGGGGGAACTTGCTCGAAACGGCTCAATTGCAAACCTTCTGCGTCTACAAAAGCTCGCCAGCGATCTTGTTCGACTTGACCTCTTGCGGTGAGTGTTCCACCTGCGACTCGCACAACAGTATCTCGGAAGCGAATACCTCCGTCTTGTTGCGCGACAACAACTTGTCCTGTTACCGGGTAGGTGGCTTGGGGAGCTTTAACTTGGGCGACTGTCCGCAGGTCTCCTATATTACCAGTTATCTTGGCATTTGCTGAGACATTACCAATGGTGACGGGTGGGGAGGTGTTGTACGCTTTTGCGATCGCATCTCCTGGAAGATTTTCGGCTTGTACATTTAAGGATACATTACCTTGGGGAGCTAGCCCAACTTGACCAGTGGCGACAATCTCTCCTCCTATTTCTGGAGTCGCTCGAATGCTAGAAATGTTTACCTGTAAAGGCTTTTGGGTACCAACAGAACCTGTAACTGTGGCGTTAGCAGAGACACCACCAACGTTGAAGGGAAGGGATAAGTTGTAACTTTTGGCGATCGCATTTGCTGGTAAACCTTGTGCTTGAACATTGAGCGCGACATTACCTTGAGGGGAAAGCCCAATTTGACCACCCGCTGTGATTTGTCCCCCTGCGGGTGGAGTAGCTTGAACATTAGATAAAATTAATTGTAAAGGTTGTTTACCCTCAACTGTACCAGTCACTTCCGCATTAGCTGATACAGTCCCAATCGTAATGGGGGAAGAGAAACCATAGGTCTTCGCCAATACATCTGCGGGGACATCCTCTGCTCGCAGATTGAGCATCACATCGGTTTGACGTCCCAATTTCACCTCACCTTTTCCAGCAATTTGTCCCCCTGCGACTGGGGTGAGTTGTAAATTAGAAAGAGTTAATTGAGAAGTTCCCTTACCGACATTCAACCGAAAACCAGTGCTAATATTTTGAAACTGAACCCGGTCTACTTGAGCGGCTTTTATCGTGCTAAGCGTTCCACTCAAAACGGGTTCGTTAATGGGTCCTTGTAATTGAATGTTCGCTTGTACTTGACCAGAAATAGGAACTGGTGAAGTCACATTGAGAGTATCAATAGCATTTTTGGCACTCACAGGTTTAACCTGACCTGAGACATTAAATCCTGTTTGAGTACTAAGTCCCCCACTAACTTGCAGGGGTATTTTACCATAATTTGCATTCAGATTTTCAAAAGCAACCTGTTGACCTTGGAATGTTAATGTCCCAGTCGCATTATTAAATTTTTGTGGTAAGTTTTCAACTTGCGCCGTCACTTGACGAACATTAGCTGTTCCTGTCAAAGAAACTTCCGGTTGCGTGGGTTGGAGTTCAACTGTTAAATTACCATCCACTTGACCGGCTTGCAACCTAATTGGTAATTCAACCAATCGACTCAGGTCAGCAGCTTGTACATTCTGCGCGTTGACTTGGAGGTGCGTCTGTTCTGTAGATGGTCGCGTCTGTCCGACAATATTGACTGTCCCACCCCTGGTCAATTGACCCGTAATGTCATAGCTGATACCCTGATTTTCAGGTAACAATTGAGCGACGCCACCGACATTATCTAACGCTACTGGACCATTTGGTCTTCCCGGTCTGGGTGTGGGGTCTAACACCACATCACCATTGCGAATCCGAATCGTTTGTAGATTGATTTGGATTGGACCTTGTCCCTGTGGGGTCGTTTTTATTTGAGTTGTTACCCACTCACCTTGTTGATTTTGTTGGATATAAACATCGGGTTGAATCAGGGTGACATTAATTGGTAGACTTCGTGTGAGGAGAACTTGTAAAGGGGAAAATTCAACCTGAACATCTTCAACTTTGACTCGGTCTGAGTCTGTAGGAGTTGCTGGTATCGATAGCGAGTCAAATGTGAGACTATTGAGGGAAAAACTTGTGACTTGACCTAAGTCTACAGGTCTACCTAGCGACTGTTCGAGATTTCTTTCCACTAGAGGTGCTAGGTCTGTGTAGATAAATTTCCTCAGCCACCAAGCACCACCTGCTATTCCAGCTAACAAAATTATTCCCAGGACAAGACTGGTACGTCGTAATAGAATGAGCCACAAACGACGACGGTTAGAAGGCTCCTGTTCGTTTTCTGAATTTGGAGGGCGCGTCATGAATCGTTACCAGTGTTGTTAGGCAAATATATTGAGCAGTCGAATGAGTGACTAAAGGTTTTACCTGTCATTTATAATGATTTCATAAAAGTACCCACTTTGATTGCAAAAGTGTTTCGTGTTCTTGGTTTACCATAATCTGTTCCAAATAAACACGACTGCTCGATCCAATCATATGCAACGAATATAACTGGAAGATGGGCTGAAATGACGTGATAGCAACAAAGTTAAGACTAGCGAAGTAGCCTGACTCTATCTTAAGAGATAATATGTAGCAAGTGGGGGTTTCGCTAATATGGTGAGTGTAGAATTTCTAATCAAAGAGTATACTGAAGAAATAATTAACCGCAGCCTGTAGCAGATGAACGCAGATGAATTTGTGCTTCAGCTGATTAGGAAATTTGGCGTTGCATATTTGCGGGATGATTTTATTTTCTGGCGTTGCATAAAATAGGGATGAATTATTGAACCGCAAAGACGCGAAGTGCGCGAAGAGGGAAGAGATTAGATTTTTTTGTTTACAAGAATTCAAAAACATCCCGCAATTATGCAACGCCTTCCAAAGAATAAGTTACTTTTTGCTCCACAAGCACTTCATTAGACTTGTCCGGAAATTTATAACCCAGTCTGTACAAGGGTTTTGAACGTTGACTCTATGTCTTCACTCGACGTAGCAATAAGGGTTTGGCATAGTTGATGATAGTTTAGAGAGAAAAAGTAGGATTTTTAAATTTTGAGTACCAACACAATTTATTATGCTGTAAAATTTACCTAATCTATATATGGTAAATATTGCAATTAATAAAAATAAAATTTTATATTCTATTTTTACGTGAATTTAATTTTCGGACGGGTCTATTCGACTCATTCATCTGACTTTCTTATAGAATAAGTTAAGTTCTTAGCTGAAAGCTGACCACTCAAAGTATAACAAACACCATCACAACTGATAATTGAGGTATAAATGGATGCTTTAGTAGAAAATCTAAACAAGAAGCTACAGCAGTGGAAACCTGATGTTGCTGAACAAGTACGACAACGCATAGCAGAAATTATTAAAATGGCAGATTGCGATGCATTGGATATTTTGCGTTCACTATTTATCGAGCAGGAGGTATTAAATTTATTAGATGAGAGCTGAGGAATAGCATCTTCCATTCATTTAAGCAGGTAAAGATAATGGTGCGATTAAGGCTTTGGCAGTGGATTGTGTTAGCGACACCGCTTGTCATAATTGTCAGTTTCTTGTTGATAGCCGCAGGGTTGCAAATCCATGTGTGGGGTATCAATTGGATTTGGGGTGTGTTTATTCTTTTGTTTGTTGGTTGGCGTTGGATACTGGTCAAATGGACTCGACCTGTGGTGGGTCAAGTGGAGTCTATTATGGCGGAGTTCACTCAAGAACTAGAAGCCACTGGGGATGTGACAAAGACAACTATAGCAGGAACTGATGCCACAAAGCAAGCAGAAGCATCCCTACAAGAAATTTTAATAGCTGCACGGAATGACCCTCCATTTTGGGAAGATTGGCAAAGTTTTTGGAAGCGCTGTCAGGAGGTTGTTGTTGCGATCGCCCAGATTTACAATCCTGAAGTTCAGTATCCCTTGCTGAATATTTACGTTCCGCAAGCGTATCTGCTGATTCGGGGAACGGTGGATGATATGGATCGGTGGATGGAAAAGTTATCTCCTGTCTTGAATCAGGTTACTATTGGACAGGCATTTCAAGCATACGAAGTTTACCGCCAACTTGAGCCTTCTGCTCGCAAACTTTTGCAAGCGTGGAATTGGGGACAATGGCTACTCAACCCCGCTGCTGCGGTGGCTAGACTGGCGACTCAACGTTCTAGCAATCAAGCTACAGAACAGTTGCTGGTGAATTTGAGCCAGTTGATGAGGGAAGCCGCTTTGAGAAATTTGTGTCAGCAGGCGATCGCTCTCTACGGAGGTAGTACATTACCAATATCTGCATCACCTTCTATCCCAACCATACCTACAGCCAAGACCCAGACCCTTCAAGATATCATAGCGCAAGCGGAACCTACAGAAGCCGTTGAGCAAAAACCTGTCAGTATTTTGTTAGTAGGACGGACGGGGTCTGGAAAAAGCAGCCTGATAAATACTCTATTTCAAGCGGAGCGAGCGGAAGTCGATGTGTTGCCAAGTACTGATAAAATTCAGAATTACCACTGGCAAAATGACACTGGAGAAAGTTTAACGCTTTGGGATACTCCTGGTTATGAACAAGTCAACCGTGGAGAGCTACGAAGTTTAGTATTAAATTATGCTAAAAAGACTGATTTATTACTGTTAGTGACACCCGCTCTCGATCCCGCCTTACAGATGGATGTAGATTTTCTGCAAGACATCAAAGCAGCGATCGCAGATTTACCCGTGATTGTTGCTGTGACCCAAGTAGATCGTCTCCGTCCAATCCGAGAATGGGAACCACCCTATAACTGGGAATGGGGCGATCGCCCGAAGGAAGTTTCGATTCGGGAAGCTACCAATTATCGCGCTCAACTCTTCAGTCATTTCTCTCGTAAAGTGGTTCCTATAGTTACAGAAGATATCAATACAAATCGCAACTCGTGGGGTGTGGAAGCTTTATCCTTGGAACTGATAAATGCAATAGCGCCCGCGAAGCAACTCCGTCTTGCTCGTTTTTTGAGCGATCGAGAAGCCCGTACTGTTGCGGCTGCTAAAATCATTGACAACTACACATTCCAAATGACGACAACCCAGGGAATCACCGCATTCTTGAAAAGCCCTGTTCTCCAGTTCATCTCCACAATGTCAACTGGTTCACCTGCATTAGCATACTTATTAGCAGAGAAAATTCCCGTCGAACAGTTACCCATCGTCATCGGTAAACTTCAGATGGCTTATGATATTTTCACCCTCCTAAACACAGGTAAAGACACCTCATGGCGCGTCTCTAAAGCAGTTAACTTTGACTTGCGATCGCTATGGCCCCTATTATTAGAAAATACAGGTTCACCCGACCGCAACGCTTGGGCTTTTGGTCATGCTCTGATAGAATACTGGACACAAAATCTAACCACTGAGCAATTCCGAAAGAGGTTCGACGACTACATGAAGCGTTCGTAGTCGCGCAAAGAGCGCATACATCCTATCCTAACTACGAAAGATTTATCTCAATACTGCAAGGGATAGAGCCAAGAAATAAATTTCACAGCGAGAAGCTAAAGTCAGATTTATCTGACTGAATATGGCTTTTAACCCGTTTTAACGGGTTTTAGCTTGAGCGCCCAAATTTTAATTTAGGGCTTAATTGCAAGAGATAGTGAGAATTAGAAACCCGGTTTCTTGAAGAAACCGGGTTTCACCGGACTTTACCATTTTTTAGCTCATCGAACTCACCTATTGGCTAGCGCCTCCCAAGTTTGGTAGCCTACAGTACCAGGAGGGTCGTTGACGAACTCACGAGAATTTTGGAAATCTTTGACCGCATTTTCTGTCCGTGGACCAAAAACACCATCAACTGTAATAGAGTATCCATGAAAATTAACTAGAAGCAGTTGTAAAAATGTAACAGCTTCACCTTGTGTACCTTGGCTTAATCTAGGCATATTTACGTTAGAAGCGCGAATTTGCTCGGACATAGGTTTATAAAAAAATAGGGGTGTAGGGGAAAAAGCTTTTTTCTTTTCCCTCAATTATCAATCGTGTGAATTTTTAAAAAATTTGTACCTTGAGGACGGTGCATGGGAATACCTCCTAAGATGAGAATTTTGTCACCTTGTTGTACCCAACCCCGTTGTTGCAGAATCGTTTGAACTTGTGCGATTCCGTCCTCAAAGGTATCTACTTCCCGATTTAGAAGGACGGGTCTAATTCCCCAAATCAAGTTGAGTTGCTGATAAACTTTGGGATTGGGAGTTAGAGCAACAATTGGAGCCTTAGGACGTTCTCCAGATGCTAAACGAGCAGTATAGCCCGTGCTGGTAAAAGTGACAATGCACTTTAAGTTAAGCACCTTATCAATAGCATTAAGGGCTTCACTCAGAGCATGAGTTTCATCTGTTTTTGCAGGAGGATTGTTAACAAATTCCGTTTCTGGCTCAATATCTGTAGCAATACGTACCAACATTTCCACTGAGGCGACGGGAAATTCACCAACTGCTGATTCGCCCGAAAGCATAACCGCATCAGTTCCATCAATAATAGCGTTAGCAACGTCACTGGCTTCCGCACGAGTGGGACGGGCGTTATGAATCATACTATCCAGCATTTGGGTGGCTGTGATGACTGGAAGACCTTTTTGGTTACAAAGTCGAATAATCCGCTTTTGTAGCAATGGGACTTTTTCGGGACTCATTTCTACACCCAAATCTCCCCGCGCAACCATGACGACATCACACTCTTCTAAAATGGCTTCTAGGTTTGCGATCGCCTGAGGTTTCTCAATTTTTGCAACAACTGGTATACCACCCGCTCCCTTGGAAACCAATAAGTTTTTTAAAGTACGGATATCTTCAGCACGACGGACAAAGCTTAAACACACGTAATCTATATCTTGAGACAAACCAAAGTCCAAATCCTCAAGGTCTTTGTTTGTCAGAGAAGGTAAGCGTAGATCCAATTGAGGAAGATTCACTCCCTTACGGCTTTTCAGTATACCTCCTCGGATCACCTTGCATCGCACTGCATCAGATTCAATCTCGTCTACACTCAGTTCTAGAAGTCCATCATCAAGGAGAATTTGATTTCCTAATCGCGCTTCTTCCGCAAGGTGAGGATAGTCTATGGGTACGGTATTGGGTTGATTTGCAAATTTGTTGATTGGAACTAGAGTGAGAAACTCTCCTTCCATTAAGAAAATACCATCATCTAATAATTGACCGACTCGAATCTTTGGTCCTTGTAAGTCTTGCAGTAAAGTAATGGGAGTATCCAGTTCCTCTGCTACTGACCTAATTAGGGCTATTCTACGAGCATGGTCATCATAGCTTCCATGAGAGAAATTCAAGCGAGCCACATTCATCCCAGCCTTCACCATTCTTGTGAGAACTTCAGGTGAACTACTAGCTGGACCGATGGTGGCGACAACCTTCGTCTTATGATTCAGGTAATGCATCATTTTTTACAACTTAAGTTGCGATCGCACAGTAATCTGACAGAGAACAGCCTGACTTTTGCCAGCTTTTTTTGTCAACAGCTATAGTATATTTGACTTTGACCGATTCTTAGGTTAAGAGAAAGTTTACCGAGACTAGGGTGTAGAGGCTAGGTAGTAAAAACAGTATAAAAATTTTAGTAAATTCTCTAAAACTTAAGTATATTTAGCGATTCTTCTTTTCTTTTTAATAGTACAATTGTTCTATAGAGAGAAGGGAGTTGAGCGATCGCCCTTCTGTAGGGTAAAAGCCAATCTAATTCCTAAGTTCAATTGTAGACAAAATTTTCAATCTCTAAATTCTGAGTTATCAAGTCGTGATGAATTTGTAATTTATCATTACAAATTTGTTTGTCCTTTTAGAACACAGCAGTGCTTAGTGTAATATGACACCATTACAAAGTGCAATTGCAGACCGAGTCCACCAACAACCGACAGAACACTCAAAAGTGGAAGTAGAGTCTGTTGAAGAAAAAACTGATGTAGCAAATAGCGCTAGTTCCGAAAATGCTTCCTTTCAAACACTAGCTGATGTGACCAAAGCCATCTTACATCATGCTTTTTGGTTAGCGAAACAGAAACAAAAGCTTTCCCTAAAAGAGTATAGACAGATGCTTTTGGAGAAAGGATGGAAAGGCGAAGAGAAAAGATATCTTAAGATAGCGACAGCATTTGGTAAATTTTTACCTGACGAACTCGCGCAGATAGAACCAAGAACCGTATATCAGCTTGCAGAAAACAACAAAAAGTATCAACCCGTCATAGATAAACTATTAGACTTAACCACAATTACCCAAGAAGCTGTACGTTCTCTCATTAAAGAACACCGCACTCCCAGACAATTCAGACCTGAAAAACCCAGTATTTGGCGCAGAACAAAGAATGGAGCGAGATATTGTCAAATTCCGCCCATTCATGAACCCGATGATCGCACTGGAACGACTTTGCAGAAGATGATGGAAGAGGAAGGATTAAGCGCTCAAAAAATTGTTGCAGAAGCTATAGCCCTGCGTCAGGAGTATAAATATCGCACTCAAGAGAAAAAGGGTTAGTGGAAGTCCAGATAAACCCGGTTTATTAAAGAAACCGGGTTTCTAATTTTACAGCCAACCACGTAAGCCATAGACAACAAGACCGATATACTCTTTTAAAGCAGCTGTAAACAAACGTAAGTTATCTACATCTGGTACCAGATTCAGTATAGCTGACTTGGGAGTGTTAGAAAGTTCTTGCAACTCGCCCTCACTAACAAGAAAATCACAAGGTGTAGGGATGGCGTTAATCCCCTGGCGCTTAAAGATGAGGAGCGATCGCGGCATATGCATTGCCGATGTCACTAATAATACACTTTTAATTCGACGAGACTCTAGAATTTTTTTGACATAGACTGCATTTTGATAAGTATTGAGAGAATCCGGCTCTTTTACGATTGCTTCTGCTGGTATACCGATAGAAGTCAGAATGGTCGCCATGTCCTCTGCTTCCGATGAACCACTTCCCCTCCAATCTATACGACCACCACTGAGAACAATCAAAGGAGCTTTATTTTGACGGTAAAGTTGAGCCGCATAAATAACGCGATCGCCCGGTTCGCTTAAGTCTACAGTTGGGCGCGGTGGAAAAGCTGATTTGGTTGCGCCTCCTAAAACCACAATCGCTTCTGCATTTGGTACATTAGCATAAGGCAGGTGTTGCCATTCCAAAGAACGAACCAGCCATAAAGATACCCACCCACTACTAGTTATTAACAACAAAACTAGCGTCAACCCGATTGCAGAAGCAGCTAAGCGCGGTCGCTTCCATATAGTTATCAAAGCTACCAGTAATAATATACACGTGAGTCCAAGGGGATAGAAGAACAGTGGTAGTAGTTTGGAGAGATATAAAAACATAAGAGTTAATGGATAGTAGATAGTAGATAGTAGTTAGTAGTACAACTATCAACTAACCACTATCCACTAAACAATTATCACCTTTCCCAAAACTTAAGATTAATACTTCCCGGACGGCGACGGACACGACGGGGAGACCGTCTTATTTGTCGTTTATTTGGTCTGGCGCTGATTCCTATTCCTTCTCCTTCACCTTCCCCTTCCCCTTCAACATCTTCTGCAATTTCGTTAGGTATTTGGGTTCTAGATTGTTCTTTGGTTTCCCACCAAGCAATAATCCATCCTCCACCTATTCCAGCGATCGCCCCCAATAGGATACCCATCGGTGGTTTGTACCCTACAAATACAAAAGCCAGTAAGAAAAATAACCAGTATTTTAGTCCGGCGTCTATACCTTCAGAGACAGCGACTTCTGGCTGCTTAGGACCCGTTTTTTGTACTGCTGTCATCCAGCCTAGGGCTATACCACCCAGCACACCCAAAAAAATACTGAGGGATTGGTCGTAGCCCGTCATCAAAAATACGAGTGTTAGAAATAACCCAAAAAGAATTTGAGTAATAAAACTTCCAGTCAAGTTTAGCTTTGGTTGTGCCATAAGGTAAAGCCCACAGGCGAATGACTTTTTTTAGTGTTAACTGCTAATGGTTAATTGTCAATTGCTAATAGTTCATAGCCATTAGCCATTAGCCATTAGCCATTAGCCATTAACTGATTTAATTGTGCCTCTAGTGGTTGCATTGTATCCAAAATTTTAACGAATGGTTTTTCTTGTGCGCTAAAAGGTTCCGCTTGTTGAACCTGTGACGACAATAAATCAGCGGTCGCATCAGCAATATCACCAGTTCGGTTTTGCAGGCGCTGTTGCAAAACATCTAGAGGTGCAGTACATTGAACGATTTGTAGAGGAAGTTGATGCTCTTGTGCTTGAGCGATCGCTTCTTCCCGTAACTGTTGGCGATCGTACTTAGCATCCAGAATCACTGAATAACCTTCTTTTGCCAACATAATTCCCAATTCTAACAACCTAGCATAGGTTTTTTGCGTCATCTCAGGGGTATAAATATCATCACCACCCCGTTCCCATAGGGGAATTCCAGCCAAATGTTTCCGAACCGCATCCGAACGAACATGAATAGCACCCAATTTACGCGCCAACTGACGTGCTGTTGTCGTTTTCCCAGAACCCGACAAACCAGACATTAGAATTAGTTGACCTTGGCGGTGTTTTGTGTATTCCCAAGCTAACTTGTAGTAAGTCGCAGCTGTTTTAGTCACTTCCTCCTTCATGGAAGCAGATACACTAGGGTCATCCAATAAAAATGAAGTGACCTTAGCGCGGACATAGGATTGACGGCTTAAATATATTGGTAAAACTTGTAAACCCTCCCAATCGCCAGTCATCTCAAGGTAAGTATTAAGATAAGCATTGCTTAAATCCAGACGCTGCTGTGCTTCCAAATCCATGACAGCATAAGCAATGTCAAACATCACATCGACAAAGCGAAACGGCTCATTAAACTCAATACAGTCAAACAGCCAAATTTTATCTTGCCACAAACAAATATTCCCTAAGTGTAAGTCCCCGTGACATTCGCGAATGCGATCGCTGTGAATTCTCCTCTTAAACAGTTCTTCACATTTTGCAAAAAAAGTATCCGTATACTGCTTTGTTTCCTCAAACTGTTCCCGTGTTTGCGGACCACCAATATACTTCTCAGTTTGTTCGTAATTTTCGTCAAACGCAGCCCGAATTTGCTCGACTTCACCAAAAGAGCGAATATAGTCATTACTCACAGTTTTAGTAGCATGATATTCAGCCACCACCCGTCCCAAGTCTTCCAGAAGCGTCTCATTTAACCGACCCTGCTGAAACATTTTACTAAACAGAGTCTCCTGGGGAAACTGTCGCATTTTCAGCACATATTCCACCGCTTCTGTTGTTCCCCCCATCTGGTACCTCCCAAGCACCAGCGTCACAGGAAACACCTCCAGATACAGTTCCTCCGCTCCCCGTTGATTCAAACGCAATTCTTCATGACAAAAATGTCGCCGCTTCTCCAACGTAGAATAATCCAAAAAGCCAAAATTCATCGGCTTCTTCACCTTATACGCAAAATCCCCAGTCAACAAAACATAGGAAATATGCGTCTGAACCAACTCAATCGGTTCCGTCACTGGGTGAGGATAAAACCCAGGCTCTAACATCTGCTGAATTAAAGGGGGAATAGAAACTTCTGTCATCTTCTCTTCGCGCTCTTCGCGTCTTCGTGGTTCAATTTTGCTAATAGCTAATGGTTAATAGCTAATGGCGAATAGCCAAACATAAAAAACCAGAGGTAAGCCCCTGGTTTCTACGGTCAATATGATAACAAACTTTAGGTTTCCGCAGTCACAGATTCTGCACCTTCTTCCGTATCCTTACGAACTTGAGGAGGTAAAAGTGTCACCACAGACTGTCCTGGTTCGCCCATGTACTTAACGCCTTCAGGTAAAGAGAGTTGGTCTACGTGTAAACTATCGCCAACGTTCAAACCAGAAACATCAACCTCAATCACTTCAGGAATACTTTCTGGTGAGCAACGCACGTTAATCTGTGTCATATGTACGTCCATGACACCACCTTCTTGCTTCACACCTACGGCTTCTCCCACAAAATGTAAAGGAATTCCTACATCAGTGTCGCCATGACCTGCGACAGCAAAAAAGCTGAGGTGATACAAAGTCCGTCTAGCTGGATGAGACTGAACCTCCCTCAACAAAGTTTTTCCACGCCAAGGAATATCGGGAATGTTGAGGTTAATGATCGTATTGTTGACAGAAGCCTTAGTTAACAAGCGTTCAGCAACTTTTGCATCAAGGACAAGCGCAACAGATTCAGTTCCTTGATGTCCGTATAAATTCCCAGGAATTTTACCAGAACGGCGCAAAGCATTAGGCTTGGTACCTTCTGGGCGCTTCTGACATTCGATTGTTAATTCCATATCAATTGATAGTTGATAGTTGATAGTTGATAGTTGATAGTGGTTAGTTGATAGTTGATAGTTGATAGTTGATAGTGGTTAATTTTTACCTACTACCTACTAACTACTAACTACTAACTACTAACTACTAACCACTAACTTATTAATGATGCTGATGTACCTTCGGGGTACAATAAAGCACGTTTTGGACCGTGAATGGGGTCTTCTACGATGATAGTTTGATCGCGGCTTGCTCCTAAAGAAACGATCGCGATTGGAACTTCCATCAATTCTGCCAAAAATTTGAGATAGTCTAATGCTTGTCTTGGCAAATCTTCTAAAGAACGACATTCACTGGTTGAAGTGCGCCATCCCGGCATGGTTTTATAGATAGGATGACACTGTGCAAATTTCCGAGCGTTGCTGGGGAAGTGTTCGCAGCGATCGCCATCTATCTCATAAGCGACACAAACCTTGATTTCCTCTAACTCATCGAGGACATCTAGTTTGGTGATTGCTAGACAGTCCATTCCATTTATCCGAACGGCGTAGCGACCAATAACAGCATCAAACCAACCGCACCGTCTTTTTCGTCCAGTTGTTGTCCCAAATTCCGCGCCGCGATCGCACAACACTTCTCCCATTTCACCGTGTATTTCTGTGGGGAAAGGTCCTTCGCCTACCCGAGTTGTGTAAGCTTTGGCTACCCCAATTACCCGGTCTATCATTGTAGGTCCGAGTCCTGTTCCTACACAAGCCCCTCCAGCCACGGGATTAGAAGAAGTAACATAGGGATAGGTACCGTGATCTAAGTCTAGGAGTGTACCTTGTGCTCCTTCAAATAAAATATTCCGTCGCCGTTGAATTGCATCGTAAATTTTTAAGGGAGTATCGACTACATGGGGACGCAGGCGTTCTGCATACCCCAAATACTCGTCAATCACCTTTTGCGGGTCTAACGGTGGTATATTGTAAAGCTTTTCTAAAATGACATTTTTGTGATTAATTGTCCACTCCAGCTGTTCTCGCAACCCTTGCTGGTCCATCAAGTCTAGAACCCTAATTCCAGTTCGCTCCGACTTGTCCGCATATGTTGGACCAATTCCGCGACCAGTTGTGCCAATTTTATGGCTTCCCCTGCGTTCTTCTGATGCCCGGTCAATAAGTCGATGATAGGGCATTGTCACGTGTGCTGTCTCAGAAATCAGCAGATTTCGAGTGGAAACACCAACTTCTTTGAGTTGGTCGAGTTCTGCGATCAAGACCTGTGGATCTATAACTGTCCCACTGCCAATAATACATTCTGTGTTGGGATACAAAATTCCAGAGGGAATTAAGTGCAGTTTGAAGGTTTGATCCTTGACTACAATTGTGTGTCCCGCATTGACACCCCCTTGGTAACGTACCACAACATCTGCCGAGCGGCTGAGTAAGTCAGTGATCTTTCCTTTTCCTTCGTCGCCCCACTGGGCACCTATAACAATAACGTTAGCCAAGTCTTTATTTTATAAAGCTAAAGTTTCCACAAATATTAATTAATATCAGATTTTTTTTTCAATGTCAACCACAGAGGGTGTAAGGTGGAGGTAGAGTGTGGGGTAAAAGAAGAGGCAGGGGGAAGACCCGATCCATGAATGGAGAGGCTTGACGGGAGATGAGGAGAAAAGTTGCCCTTCCAAAGAATTTATTCGCTTGCTTGAAACCAGATTGCTTTGGTAAAAGATTTACATAAGGTCTAGATAATCATCCGGAACTCATAACAAATTTTTATATAATCTTTACCATTCATAGCTTGTTTTTTTATTTGTTACTGTTAATAATAATTAAAATTTTCCTGACGAGACCACTATGGCTCTTTACGCTGAGTTACACAGACACCTAGGCGGTTCAGTAGTACCCAGGGTGTTATGGCGTTATTTCCAACGTCATGCATCTGAACTAATCTCCCGCTTTGCAGAATACTCTGATTTTGAGGAGTTTTACACGCGTCCACGCAATACTCTAGATGAATATTTAGAGTTGCACACCCTAGTTGAAAGCGTGCAAACGGTAGAAACATTGCCATATTTTATTTACCGATTGCTTCGAGGTGCTTATATCTTTGAAAATTTGGCTTATTTGGAGCTACGCTACACTCCCTATTTAAGGACACCAGAACATCTGAGTCAATCTGAAAGAATTGACAAGATGGCGGAGATTGTTGAAGTCGTAGGCAAAGCTAGCCAATTATCGGAGTATCCAATTGTTAACAGCCAAATTCTCTGTATGCACTCGCGCCTCCCCTTTGAGGTGAATAAAGCAATTGTTGACTTAGCAGCCCAAAACAAGCACTATGTCTGTGCTGTAGACGTTGCTGGTGGAGATAAATACTACGCCGAACGTATGGACGAGTGGGTTAAACTGTACGATTATGCGCGATCGCTCGGTATCAATACCACAGGACATCTTTATGAAACCACTGATGGATGCTATCCCCAACTGTTACCGTATTTAATGCGGATAGGTCATGGTATCCAAATTCCCTTGCTTTATCCAGAGTTACTTAAAGATTTGGCAAAACGCGGTCAGTGTTTAGAGGTTTGCCCAACAACCTATATTAAGACTGGTACTTTGCAAGACATCCGCCAACTCAAGCTCGTGTTTGACCGTTGTTTTGAGGCGGGGGTGGACATTGCTATCTGTACTGATAACGCAGGCTTACATAACGTGCGTTTACCGTTTGAGTATGAAAATCTCCTAACCTACGATATTATTAACTTCGATCAGTTGCGAGCTTGTCAAGAGGCTGCTTTCCGTCATGCTTTTGCTTGGCCTCACAGACAACGTCCTGAGTCTATATTGAGTGGGTTACTCAATAAGCAACCCACAAAGGCTTTGGCGATGAGAGAGTAAAGACAATTAATTATCAGTTATCAGTTATCAGGGAAAGAAAAATACTCTACTGATAACTGTTTACTGATAACTGTTCACTGTTTACGCGCCTTCAACCGCACCGCCAATTGCTTTCCAAGCACTCAAACCGCCTGTAAGTTCAACGACATTAGCAAATCCAGCATCTCGCAGCGTTTGTACGGCTTGGGCTGATTGCTCGTCACTCTCACCATACACATAGGTATCTCGGTTTTTAACCAAGGAAGATGCTTTTTGTGCCAAATCCTTTAAAGGAATTGGAATCGCCCCTGTGATATGACCGTGATTGTAGGTGAAGCGATCGCGTACATCCACAATTGTAAAGCCTGGTTGCCCCCACTCTAGACGAGATTTGAGATTGTGGGGATCGGACTGAAGTGTAACTCCCAGTAGATTGTTTGCCATAAGCGCGTACTAATTGTAGTTTTATCTAGCAATCTACCAAAAATCTGATTTTTCCATAGTTTTTTTTACAATTTATCCAGAATAATTTTTAATTTTTAATAAACAAGTTTAATTCTTTTGAAGAAAAACGTACTCAGTCAGAAACCCGGTATCTTTGAGATACCGGGTTTCTCTGCGCTCACGGAGAATGCACTATGTTCACAAAACCTAGTATCTCCAAGATACCAAGTTTCTCTGCGCTCACGGATGCTTCAGAATGACCACCTAAAAAAGCTGACTTTCTTCTAAACTGTAATATATGATATCTACTATTCAAGCTTTACCAGCAGAAGTCGTACATCTGATTACAGCCGGAGAGGTAATCGACTCTTTAGCCTCTGTCGTGAGGGAATTAGTAGAAAATTCTCTAGACGCAGGAGCAACTCGGATTGTGGTTTCTCTATACCCCCAACAATGGCAGATTACCGTTGTGGATAATGGATGTGGAATGAGTTTAGAGGACTTAAAGCAAGCCGCTACCGCCCACAGCACTAGTAAAATTCGTTATTGTGCAGATTTATGGAAAATCACTAGTTTGGGATTTCGTGGAGAGGCGCTTCATAGCTTAACAACATTAGCAGATTTAGAAATATTGAGCCGTCCCTTAGGTGCGGATGTCGGTTGGCGGATAGTTTATGGTTACGCTGGGGAAGCAATGCATATAGAAGCAGCGGCGATCGCTCCCGGTACAGTTGTGACAGTCTCGAATTTATTCGGGAATTTGTCTGGTCGTCGTGAAGGCTTACCAAGCTTGGCACAGCAAATGAAAGCAGCGCAAGCGACAATTCATCAAATTGCTCTGTGCCATCCTCATGTTACCTGGCAAGTCTATCAAAATAACCGGGAATGGTTCACCATCAGTCCCACATCTTCAATGGTGCAACTATTACCCCAAATCATAAATCAAGTCAAAGAACCCGACCTACAAGAATTAAAACTTAACATCCCCACACCCCACAACGCCACTTGCTTTAAGTCGGGGAACCCTAGCCGAGCAGTGGCTCCCCCACACCCTACAACGAATTGTTCACTCCATTTAGTTCTTGGCTTACCCGACCGATGTCACCGTCGTCGTCCAGATTGGGTGCGGGTGGCTGTCAATGGACGGATGGTTAAATCATCAGAAATAGAGCAAACTATCCTGACAGGATTTCATCGGACATTACCACGCGATCGCTATCCAGTTTGTTTTCTGCATTTGTTCATTTCCCCAGAACAAGTCAACTGGAACCGCAACCCATCAAAAACAGAAATTTATCTCAATAACCTTGATTATTGGCAAGAGCAAATTTCTCTAGCTATAGAAAAAACACTCCGCATCAATCCCACATCTATTAGTGAAAATGTCCATACAACGAGAGTCAGCCAATTAATCAAAGCCGCAGAAGAAAAAGGTAGTTATAACACCAACCCAATCAACCCAACACCCCACACCCCACACCCCACACCCTACTTTCTCAAAGCCGTCGGTCAAGTGAACAACACCTATATTGCTGCGGAACATCCGGGTGGATTGTGGTTAGTAGAACAGCATATAGCCCACGAACGAGTTTTATACGAACAATTATGCGATAATTGGCAAATTATACCTATCGAACCCGCAATTATTCTCTATCAGCTGTCTCCCGAGCAAGTCTCCCAACTGCAGCACATAGGTTTAGATATAGAACCCTTTGGCGAACAACTATGGGCTATCCGCAGTGTTCCCTCACTCTTACAGCAGCGAGATGATTGTGGAGACGCCATTCTAGAACTCAGTGTGGGAGGCGATTTGAAAACAGCACAGGTAGCCGTTGCGTGTCGTAGTGCTATTCGTAATGGTATGTCCTTAACTGTAGAAGAAATGCAAAATTTACTAGAACAATGGCTACGTACCCGCAGTCCCCATACCTGTCCCCATGGACGTCCCATTTATTTACCTTTGGAAGAATCGTCTTTAGCCCGGTTTTTCCGCCGTCATTGGGTGATTGGCAAAAGTCACGGGATTTGAAAATTTAGTAGGGAAGAATTTAATCGTCAAGTCTTCATAACTCAAAGCTGAAAGAAAAGAGGATGGGTGTCAATACTTGAAGGGTTTTGGAGAAATTAGAACCTCGGTATCTTGGAGATACCGGATTTTTGACACCGCAGCTAATGTTAACCGAGCACTATTGGGGTGGGTGTGAGAAAAAATTCCTCACATCTCTCTTTTTTAATCTATAGTGATTGCCAGTTTTTTTGGAGGCTTATTCTGGTTATTGGTCAGAACGTAAGAGTCTTTTAAAGTCATTTGAGGTTCGTTGGGCTTTAAAATTACCGCTTGGTAGGGTACAACACCAGTAACTTCACTATCAAGACAGCGAGCAGCAACCCTTGACAAGTCCAGGCTTCTTGGAGGAATGTACGGACCCCGGTCATTGACCCTTACAATGACTGTCTTACCACTCTTCAAATTGGTGACTTGTAAATATGTGTTGAAAGGTAGTGAACGATGAGCAACGGTCAATTCGTTTTGGTCGAATATCTCTCCATTCGCTGTCAAGCGTCCGTGAAAATAGGGTCCATACCAGGACGCTTGACCAGAAAGTTTGGTTTTAGAGGGCGTTAAGCCATACATCTGTTGCTGTGCTTCTACCAGCGACAGTTTCGGTGCTTGCATAGCTTGACGCAGATTGTTAATCCATTCGATCGCAAGCAGGTCATGGCTGCGTTGAATTGTCTGAGCCACTTCTTTACCAATTTCAAACAGAAAGCGATTACCTGCCATCATGGCGGGTATGCCATCAACTAAAGCAGGTCGTAGTCTTGAAGCATCAAAGTTGGAGGATTTGATGAGTTTTGTCAAGCGTCGCTGCATCAAGCTTGCTTGTTGTTGGTTAGCTACATTGGCTACTAAACGATTGTTCACCCACACTTCATAGTTCTTTTCGTCTCGGTGGACAACAACCACTGGTAAAGACGCAGAGCCAAAACTGTCTTCAACAGGATTGGAGACGCGAAAGAAATTTTGCAGCGATCGCAGTATTTGATTAGGTAGAAAATCTTGATGACTGGAACTTGGTTCTAATAAACTTGGAGCGGATAAGATACTTGCCGTTTTGACCTGAGACTGCTCAACTAGAGGACTTTTTGTCGAACTGCATAATTGACTATTACTTTTCTGAGCCTTGTTCAAGGAGGAGTTGTAAGGTTTAGCTACTTTTGGTCTTGATTCCCCATTTTTTTTATCTATCCTTAAAAACTTTATCGGTAGCATTTTCTTACTCAAGATACCCACTTGCTGTCTATTAGACATCACAAATGGAAGGGGTTTATTGACCAGGTTTCCTAGATTAGATGGCACTTTTGTCGCTGTTACCTTTGATGTAAAACTTGGTGGTAAGCTTTGGTTCAACGACAAAAAAGAACCAACCCAGGATGTGATACAAAGCATTCCAATAAATATCATGTTTCAGCCAACTTTTTGGTTTTCGTACCTTTTTAAGGTACTCACCCGTTCTTTAGTGAATGACAATCATTTGACTCCTAAATAAGAAGTATAATCTCCTGGAAGAAGAGAATCTACACCTTATTTATGAGCTAACGACTGGTGATCCCCAGCAGCATATATATTATCCTGTTACTGCTAAACAAGCAAATAAATCTTTTGTATCTTCTTTAGAAACTTTACTCTATTTTCTATTTAAATTTTTTATAGCTTCCCTACAATCAATAGTACAGAAGCCTTGAATTATCTTCTTCATTTATCAGTGTTTAATTACATCTTGGTACTTATTTACACATTTTTATCTTAAAAAAAATATACTGTTAACTCAACTGATAACATTAAGATTTATCTTTAATGCTTATATAGCTTCTTTTTGCTTATAACTCTGAATTCAGAAGA
>JAWQFQ010000095.1:0-32196 GCA_035967975.1 Scytonema sp. PMC 1070.18 | reverse complement strand
CTCCCTCACTCCCCCCTCCCCCATGCCATGACTAACAATTCTCATCAGCAAGAAGGCACTCAAAGGCAAAGTTCTCCTAGTGAAAAATATCATCCAAAATGGTGGGAATACTTCACGTTTAACAAAGACCATAAAATCATTGGCGTGCAGTATTTGGTGACAACCTTCACCTTCTTCCTCATTTCTGGGTTGTTTGCTATGCTCATTCGTGCGGAACTGATCACCCCGCCATCCGATTTAGTCGATCGCTCACTCTACAATAGCTTGTTCACCCTTCATGGTACGGCGATGATTTTCCTGTGGATTATCCCGTCGTCCGCTGGTCTTGCTAACTACTTAATCCCACTGATGATTGGAGCGAAGGACATAGCTTTTCCTTTCCTCAACGCCCTCTCTTTCTGGTTGATTCCACCAGCGGGTATCCTGTTAATGTCAAGCTTTTTTTTAGAGGGTGGTCCGGCGCAAGCGGGTTGGTGGTCTTACCCGCCAGTGAGTACCCAAACTCCATACAGTTTGCCTAATGGAGAGTTATTTTGGATACTGAGTTTATTAATGCTGGGTATTTCGTCAATTATGACAGCTGTCAATATAGTGACAACAATTGTCTGGTTGAGAGCACCTGGAATGATATTCTTCCGTATGCCAATTTTCGCCTGGGCGGTTCTGAGTGCTCAGTTACTTCAGTTGTTTTGCTTACCTTCCCTAACAGGTGGCTTGATGCTGCTGCTTGGGGATCTCGCCTTGGGAACAAACTTTTTCCGACCCTTTTATGGGGGTAGCCCAGTTCTCTACGAGCATATGTTCTGGTTCTACTCCCATCCGGCTGTGTATGTGATGGTACTACCTACTTTCGGTATTTTCTCGGAAGTTATACCAGCCTTTAGCCGCAATCCCCTGTTTGGCTATCGGTCAGTTGCGATCGCATCCATCGGTCTGTCTATTATCAGTGCAACTGTTTGGGTACATCATATGTTTACTAGTGGTACCCCAGAGTGGATGCGGATTCTATTCATGTTCACCTCGGTGCTGGTTGCTGTACCTACTGGTGTTAAAGTATTTGCGTGGACTGCCACCGTTTGGAAAAGCCGACTACATCTAGATACACCAATGCTATTTTCCTTAGCGGGTGTATCAATGTTTGTCCTTGCTGGCATTACTGGTGTTATGGTTGCCTCAGTGCCATTTGACATCCACGTCCATAACACATACTTTGTAGTAGCACACTTCCACTATGTTGTCTACAATACCATCACAATGGCAATCTTCTCAGGGATTTACTTCTGGTTCCCAAAGATAACCGGGCGGAGGTACTCTGAGGGTTGGGGTATTATTCATTTCTGGCTCACCTTTATCGGTGCGAACCTCACTTTTTTCCCTATGTTCTACCTAGGCTTGCAGGGTATGCTTCGCAGAGTTTCCTCCTATGAACCGCAGTACCAAACATGGAACATCATTGCTAGCCTTGGGTCATTCCTACTGGGAGTTTCCATCCTACCTTTCATAGCCAATATTGTAGGTTCATGGTTGCACGGACCCGAAGCACCCAATAATCCCTGGCATGCAACAGGACTAGAATGGACAGTAGCCTCACCACCTCCCAAGGAAAACTTCGATGAAATCCCAACCGTTCACCTAGCTCCCTACAGCTACGGTCAACCAAGATACTCTACAGTCAATTCAGCAGACCAAGATGCGATCGAGAAACACCATAAATAATTCATAATTCATAATTCATAATTCATAATTCATGCTATGGAAACTTTTATTCCTTCACGTAAAAAACAATCTTCCTCGCAAGGAGGGAATGGAAAGAAGTTTGATAATGAAAAGGGAAAAACACTCTTCGGTTTCATTGTCTTTCTGTTCTCAGAAACAATGATCTTCGCAAGTTTGATTGTGGCTTACGTTGGGCTACGATTATTTAGCGATGAGTGGTTACCACCTGGTGTGAAAGGACCTGAGATAACTTCCTCCGTGCTGATTCACTCCGTGGTACTGATTTCTAGTAGCTTGGTTATATATTTAGCAGAGCGCTCTCTCAAACGTCACAAACTCAATAGATTTCGTTTGCTATGGGTGACAACTTCTGCAATGGGAGCCTACTTTTTATCCGGTGAAGTACAAGAGTGGCTCAGCCTCGACTTTGGTCTAAGTACGGGGGCTGTGGGCGGAACATTTTATTTCTTAACAGGTTTCCACGGTCTGCACGTTTTTGTCGGTATTCTTCTACAGACAATCATGCTCATTCGCTCTTTCATTCCTAACAACTACAACGAAGGACACTATGGCGTCACAGCAGTTTCTTACTTCTGGCACTTAGTTGACACAGTTTGGGTTGTCCTATTCTCTCTTTTATATCTTTGGTAAAGAAATTCCAAATAACAAAATATCCAATTTTTTCTTGTGGTACGGGCGTCCCGCCCGTTAGGAATGAGAGAGCAGGCGAGGACACCCCCACAAGATAGATAATTTATTTCTTAGAAATCCCGAAAGAAATTCCAAATAAAAAAACTTCAAAAATCTCTTATGATACGGGCGTCCCAAGCCGTGAACGAGTAGAAGTCTTTCTTCTCTTCGCGTCCTTAGCGTCTTTGCGGTTCATAAAAAAATCCTGCTCACAACTCAGGGAGAAATGCTGTATGAGCATAACATCACACTCCAAAAACTACTTAATACAACCTACTTCATCCTTTCCCCCAATAGAAGATTATGGAATTATTGGCAACTGTCATACAGCAGCCCTCGTGAATAGTCATGGATCAATTGATTGGCTTTGCTTACCTCGTTTTGATTCTCCATCTCTATTTGCCCGCATCCTAGATATTGAGCGTGGTGGAGCCTGGAGTATTCAACCAACCACAGCTTACAAAAGTACTCATCACTATCTTGATGAGACTAACATATTGGAAACTATTTTCACCTGTGAGTCGGGACAAATCTCGTTGTTTGATTTCATGGATATCACGGGTAACGAGCAGCAGCAAAACCTTGCCGCTCCCGGTAGATTGATTCGGATTGTAGAATGTGTCAAAGGAACGGTTGAGATTGTTAGTACTTGCACTCCTCGACCCAACTACGCACGTGAAATCCCCCAGTTCGTGACTTCTGGAACTGAAGTCAGCTTCGGTTCATTTACCGTAACGAGTCCTGCTGAGTCGCATATTGATACCACAACCAACACACTGAGATGCTGCATCACTCTTCATGCTGGAGAAAAAGTTGCTTTTACACTTTTAACAAAAGAAGATATAGAACTACCCCATCCTGCTCCTAATGATGCTCTTGCATCAACAATCACCTTTTGGCAACATTGGGTCAGTAAATGTACTTATCATGGACCCTATCGCCATGCAGTTGTTCGCAGTGCGCTTGCTCTAAAATTGATGATTTACGATCCAACCGGGGCAATTGTTGCTGCACCAACCACTTCACTACCTGAAGAAATTGGCGGAGAAAGGAACTGGGACTATCGGTTTACATGGATTCGTGACTCATCATTTACACTTTATGCACTCCTCCTAGCAGGTTATTTTGATGATGAGCATCCATTTTTCGACTGGCTTGTTCATACTGTCAAGATAGAAAGCTCTGGAATCAAAATCCTCTACCCGATTACATCAAAAGGACAGTTGGTTGAGCAAACCTTAGAGAATTTACGCGGGTACTGTAACTCACAACCAGTTCGCATTGGCAATGGTGCTGCTACGCAAGTTCAACTTGATGTTTATGGTGAAGTTTTAAGTGCATTGCATTTTGCTTGGAAAGTCGGGAAGTACGATCCGACTTCTATTTGGACGCACATTCGTCCACTGCTAGATTGGGTTGCTGACCACTGGCGCGAACCAGGAAGTGGAATCTGGGAAGTGCGTGGAGGTTTCAGACATTTTGTCTATGGTAAGGTCATGCTGTGGGTAGCACTGGACTCCGGAATCGAAATGGCTGTTAGGCTTAATCTTCCAGGTGATATTGATAGATGGCGACGGGAACGGGAATTCATTCGCAATGAAGTCTTTGAAAAAGGATGGAGTGACAAATTAGGTGCGTTTAAGCAATCCTATGAGGACGAAAATCTTGATGCTTCAAATTTACTCCTCTCCAGTGTCGGTTTCATTGATGGGACAGATCCTCGCATGATGTCAACCATTGATGCTACTATCAAGCACTTGGTTTCTAACGGACTATGTTACCGCTATCGAGATGCACCTGAAGGAGTGCATGGTCAGGAATCATCCTTTGTTATCTGTACTTTTTGGCTCATTAATGCACTAATTTTAGCGGGAAGAACAGGCGAGGCTCGTGTTTGGTATGAACAAATGTTGGCACGTAGCACCCCGTTGGGACTGTTTGCAGAAGAAATTGACCCGGAAACCGGAGCACAGCGCGGTAATTTTCCTCAAGCTTTATCGCATATTGGTGTCATTAATGTTGCCGTTTCCTTAGCACACGCAGGTCATGCGGGAACAGTTCAACCCCATCACGCAAATAGTGCTAATGCTGCTAAAAGAGGTGGTGGTGGTTTCAATAACTGAGGTACCACCAAACCCGTATTCTCCAAGAATATGGGTTTCTAATTTTCGCTCTTTATCGTATTTACTTGATTCTCAGTTTAGCCCTAAGTTCCCGGCAATCTTGGAGCAGTGAAGTACCAAGTATGGTTGCGATCGCAAAAGCTTGCTCGCAATTCTCTAGTGCTAAATCCAAGTTCCCTATATGATCATAAAGTTCTGCTAAGTTATAAAGAATGACAGCTTCGGTGTTACTCTCGCCAATTTCTCTAGAAATTTTTAGCGCAGTGTGCAAGTATTCCAAAGCCTCTGGGTAGCTCTCAAGCTCTATGAGAGAATTTGCTAAATTAGATAATGCTGCTGCTTCTCCCAAGCGATCGCCTATCCCTACTGCTATATTTAGATGTTGTTCATGGTATTCGATGGCTTTTTGATACTCTTTTAAAGAGTAGTAGGTTGAGCCTATATTACCTGTTGCTCTTCCCATTTCCTCAAAATCACCTATCTCTTGTGCGAGAGTAACACACTGCTCAAAAAAGCAAATCGCTTGGTGATAGTCACTGATAGAATCATGTGCAAGACCCAAAAGTCTGAGGGTTACTGCTTCTTTTTTGCGATCGCCAAGTTTCTGTGCAACAAATAAACTTTGGTAGTAAAAATCAATGGCTTTGTCATACTCGCCCAAGCAATCATAAGCAGCACCAAATCCCCCAAGCAAAGCCCTTTCTTTTTGCAGATTTCCTACTGTTTGTGCAATGGTCAAGCTCTGCTGATAGCATTCTATTGCTTGCTGATATGCTTTGAGAGTATAGTAGGTTTTGCCCAAGTTCCCTGAGACTTCCCCTTCTGCTGCGCGATCGCCTATCTCCCGCGCAATTGTTAAGCTATGCTGAAAATACTCAATCGCTTTGTTATATTCTCCCAATACAAGATAAACCAGACCCAGGTTGTTTATCGCTTTACCCTGATTAGCGCTCTTTCATCACTCTCGCGAGAAAATTTTTGTAAACCTTGCTGCATAAGGCTTTACTTGGAAATCAATGTTTAGGTGTTGTATGAAACTTACAACCATTTTCAGGTAAACAGACCACATTTGTAGGGGCGTTGGCGGAGCCTTCCCGGAGGGTACGGTTGTTCGCCCTTGCCTTTGATTTTTCTTTGTCTAGAGTGATAGAAGAGCGTTAGCGCGATCGCCTATTTGCTGTGTAATGCTTAAGCTCTGGTTTTGATAATCAATTGCGCGTGTAAAATCCCCTAAGAAATAGTAACTAACACCTAGACTGCTTAATGCTGTTGCTTCTGTACCACGATTACCAATTTCTCTAGCAATTACCAAGCTTTGTTGAGAATAAGTCATGGCTTGCTGATACTCTCCCAAACAGTAATGAGCTATGCTGAGATAGTTTAACGCAGTTCCCTCCCCAGAGCGATCGCCAATTTCTTGAGCTATTGCCAAACTCTGCTGACAAAGCTCAATCGCTCGCTCGTATTGATTCAGCGCAATGTAAGTCATGCACAGCCCTCCTAGCGTCCACCCGACTCTGGTGCGATCGCCTATTTCCGTAGCTATGCTCAAACTTTGTTGGCAGAACTTAATTGCTTGTTGATAATCCGCAAGGAAACTGTAGACATTGCCAAGATTCCCCAATGCTATCAACTCGCCCTGGCGATCGCCAGCTCGATACTGTGCGCGTAGCTGAGGCGCAATTTTACGAAGTTTTAGAGACGTTGCATCAAGTCCTATTTGCGATAAAACTAACTCCCCAGAAGGTATGATATCTTGGGATTCTAATGTTAACTGCCTTTTCTCCAAAGCCTCACCAGCCATTTCCAAAGTTTCAGATGCGCCCTCCTCCAGTAATGAAGCATGGATTGGTCGCGCAATAGCTAGGGCTTGTTGGGAATAAGCAATAGCTTTGTCGTAGTCACCCACCATTAGATAAGTTCGTCCAAGACTGACTTGCACCGACGCGAGTAACCAAGGGTCTGAAATCTCTTCAGCAATTGCCAAACACAGGTGATGACACTCCAGCATTTTTTCAAACTTGCCAGTTTCTGCTTCGGTTCTCTGGTATACCCAGCCCAGACTGAGCAGACTCAAAGCCTCCAACTGACGGTCTGCAATTTCTTGAGCTTTACTTAAGCTCTCTTTATAGCACTTAAATGCTTGCTCGTAATTGTTATTAGAGTAATAATAACTACCCAGTTTTATTAATAAGCGTATTTCTCTTTCAGTGTCTTGTATTTCTTTTGCGAAAACTAAATCACGTTGTAGAGACTCTATCTCTTGACTATCATCTCTTAGTGCTTGTTGGTTATTTTCAGCAAAATCACTCATATCTTTATGTTTAGTTTCTAATACAATAATGCTTGGTTAATAATAGTCGAATTACTTCAAATCAACTAGCTTAATTAAACTTTTAACGATTAAATCACTTGATAGTAAAATGCCATTCTTACTTGGATTTTGTTGAGTTCATGTTAATGCTATAATGTCAGAGTTTGTATCTTGAATTTTGATATAACTGTGTCAATTGTTTGAGGACTTCAGCTTCAGCAGAAGAATCACCGATTGTCCGAAAAATTTTGAGCGATGAGTGGAACAATTCTATAGCTTCTGAATACTGCTCAAGTTTGATAAAAATCGCTCCCAAATTGCACAGTGCTGCACCCTCAGCCCAAGGTTCGCCCGTCTCCCGCGCTTTAGCTAACCATTGCTGATAGTAATCAATAGTTTCTTCATACTTCCCCATAAAATTATATGCACTACCGAGACCAGCCAATGCTACCCCTTCTGTCCTGCGATCGCCAATTTTCTTTGCAATCACCAAACTCTGCTGAAAGTAATTAATAACTTGGTCATACTTTTTGAGGGAATCATAAACTAGTCCTACAAAATTCTAGTCTGCAAAGATGATAAAAGGCTTCTAGATAACCTTTTATTTGTTCTAAATTTGTGGCTTTTAGTTGAGACTTATATTTCGTTAACCAGTTGATTATAGCTCTGTATTGATTGCGTCTCCAAAGAGGTTTAATAGTTTTAATAGTAATAGCATCAATACCAAGCTCCATTAAAACTGCTTCTCCAGAGGGAGTTATACTTTGATTTTCTGAAGAAAATTTATCTTTTCCGTCTGAGTCAACTTGGTTGTTCATAATTTTGATCTAGCTACTTTGAGTTTTTCAATTTTGTTATCTTAGACAAAAGCTTCATCACTAGTCTTTTACAGTTTTGTGACAGTTAATTTTCGTGAACTATACTAATAATTGCAGATTCAGTTTCAACATTTCCAATTTTTCTACAAAAATATAATACTCTATTCAAATATTCCAATTCATCTGCCTCCATTTCTTTTACCGGGCGGTGAGCGCACATTTCCACAGCAATTATCAAAGGCTCTCGAAGGCAATCACCTGATTTCTCTTCATCACCTAAAAAATCATAAGCAAAACTTACATTTTGTAAAGCGATTCCTTCAGCAACGCGATCGCCTAACTGTCCTTTGATAAATAATCAGGTGTACCGATGGTGGCCACTCTTAGGAGGACGCATTTCACAGCCAATGTTTGAGACAAGCGTTTCTTCTAGTTGAAAATATTTACAGGTTCACAGTTTTGTTCTTCTTGATTCGCCAAATGTTTTAAGGTATAAATGAACAAGTATTATTTCTTCTTAATTTATGCCTACTTCAATTTCAGAAACTATCCTTTCTAACGGAATGAAGATATTTTGCCTGCGTGATAAAGAAGTAGCAACTCTTTACGAGCAAATTCAAGAGTATATTCGGAATGGAATAGAGTTGCACGAAGGCGACACCGTCTTTGATGTAGGAGCAAACATAGGTTTATTTACTATCTGGGTATATCAGCTATGTAATAAAAATGTGAATATCTATGCCTTTGAGCCAATTCCAGCTATTTTTGAAGTATTGAAGCTTAATGCTCAACGCATTGATCCAGAAAAGCTTAAAGTGTTTTTTTGCGGACTTTCGCAGCACTCCCAGACGATGACATTTGCCTACTACCCAAATGCTACACCTCTTTGTAATGCATATCCAGAAGATTCCAAGGAAATTCAACGACAATTAAAAGGGGCTATACTACGAAATTTTCAATATGCACCACCTTCTATACAGTGGCTTCGCTGGCTTCCATCTTTTCTCCGTTCACCAGTTCTTAATTATTTGACAAAAGAATTTTTTCAAATAGAATTAGTCAAATGCCAAGTCAAAACCTTATCCGATATTATCAAAGAGCATAATGTTCAGCAAATTGACTTATTGAAAATAGATGTTGAAAAGAGTGAATTAGAAGTATTTCTAGGAATCGAAGAGCAGGATTGGTTAAAGATTAAGCAAGTGGTGGTTGAGGTGCATGATTTAGACAACCGAGTTGAAAAAATTATGGGGTTATTAAACAAGCATGGTTTAAATAAAATTACAGTTGAGCAGGAACCCATATTTCAGAATTCCAACATTTTCAACTTGTATGCCTTAAGGCAATGATTATATGCTCACTATTTTAGTTTTTTCAACTGATTAACAAAAATTCCCTTTTTTTCACCCTTCTCAGATGGGTTTACCCGTAGATACAACTTGCTCAACAATATCAGCAGCTCGACTAACTCCCCCTGCTCTTTTAATTGCATTTTGTAACCTAAGAGCATTCTTTTGATAGTTTTCTTCTGTCAACACCTTTTGAATAGCAGTTCTGAGCCCAGAAACGTTTAACTTCTTGAGGTTTATAGCTTCACCACATCCTGACCAAACTATACGGGAAGCTACTCCTGGTTGGTCATTAGCAATGGGAATCGCCACCATTGGCACACCCTTCGTTAAAGATTCCAATGTGGTATTCATGCCTGCATGGGTAATGGTGAGGGCTGTTTTTTCTAGCAATTCTATTTGGGGAGCATAACCAACTACCAGTGGTTGTCCTGGTAATCCTTGTAACACTTCGGGGCTTGCAGAACCACCTAAAGAAATAACCAATTGCACATCTAATTCACTACAAGCTTCTGCAAAACAGTGAAAAATTTTTAAGAGTCGATTTTGTATAGTTCCCATCGAGGCATAAATTAGCGGTTGTCCAGTCAACTTTTCAAAAGGGAACGGTGTTGGTTCTCGAGTGGCGGGGTTATTGTAAGCTCCAGTGAAATGGAAGCAATCAGGCAAATTCTGTCTGGGAAATTCAAATTCAGCAGGTTGTTGACTGAGTTGTGCTAGTTGGGAGTAGGAGTCGTTAGGACTAGAGTGGGGCGGTAAATTCCATTGGTGACGGTACTCACTAAGTACTTCACGGATTGGTTTGCCGACTTGGTTTAATAGTTTGTAACCAACCCAGTTGCGTAGTTTTGCCCACTGTGCCGGACTATAACTCCAAGAGCTATTAAAAGGAGGAACACTTATATCTCGATTAATCATTAAGGCACAAGCACAGCTAATAAAGGGAATACCAACTAACTCAGCAATGCTCCCTCCCTCTGGAGAAACTTGATCTACTATCAGTGCCTCTACACCTGCAAGTTTCACTAATGTCGGCAGATCGCGGAGATTTACTTGTGTTGTTTGCTTAATAGAATTAACCGTATATCGCAGTGCAGCCAATCCGCTCAATTTTCCTAGTTGGGTAAATATCTCTTTCATAGCCCCCAAAGGAAAATCAGATTCACCAACTACCTGAAATTCTAATCCTGCTGCTAGTGCTTTTGGTTGAGCATCAAGTATTCCAAATAAGGTGACACGATGACCTCGTTTTTGAAGCTCATACCCCAAGGTGGTCATCGGGTTGAGGTGACCAGATGCAGCCGGACAGATTAGTCCATAGTGAGCCATCTTATTGTTTTTGGTTAATTATATGATTATTGTAGTTTATACCACACAAAGTGTAGGTAGAAAATTAACTGAAAAAGGATGCCTATTTACAGCACATAACTTCCCATCTACCTCCAACCGACGTTCTGATGCTACCGCGCCCGATCGCTCCCTTTTCATCACCAAATTACCAGTACAGACTGTGCAACTTGCACGCCTGTATCTTGTAACAAGCGATCGCGTTCGTCAGTCAGTCTTTTAACAACCCATACAGTTCAGTCTCTTGATGAGTAAATGCTTGTGATAGTTCTTAGCAAGCGATCGCAATTCCCTTACGAACGAGGATAGCCAAAGCGATCGCCGCCAGCGGTGCAGCAAATTCAATAAACGCACCAATATTGGGAGGACCAAATGCCACATACAGGCTGTTTTGAATTGCAATGTATTGCGATGCAGAATACTGCATTTTTGCCGGAAGTTCTAGCGCATGGCACAATGCCATTCCCGTAACCAGAGCTGACAGGATGAGGGTGATGAAACGCCAACTTTTTACAAGCATCGTGAATCCTCCGTCAGGGGGCTCTCGTTTGCCAGTTGAATGGCATTGCTGATTCAGCCATAATTAAATTATGACAATAATTCTTTATTTTGCTACCAGTTGAGCAATTTGAGTCCGAGCTTTGGCGATCGACTCTGCCAACTTGTGTCCCCCATATTCATCATTTTCAACATGAATAAAGGTGATATCAGTGATGCCCATGAACCCAAACACAGTCACAAGGTAAGGATCGTGATAATTCATCTTCTCATAGCGCCCACCAGGTTGAAAGCCCGAATCTCCTCGTGTTTCAATAATAAACATTTTCTTACCCAACACAAGCGGCTTGAAAACATTGGCAGAATCATCGGGTTCAAATGCAACGGTGCGTCCGACTCGCACGATTTGGTCGATATAAGATTTGAACGCGCCAGGAACGCTAAAATTGTACATGGGAACTCCAATGATGTAGATATCCGCGGCTAAGAATTCATCGACTAGGCGATCGCTAATACGAATCGATTCCCACAGTTCGGGTGTGCGCTGTTCGGGTGGAGTGAAAGCACTGGCAATCCATGATTCATCTACATAGGGAACAGGATTACGTCCAATATCCCGGTAGGTGACGGTATCACCAGGATGAGCCTGCTTCCATTGTTCGACAAACTCTCTGGTCATGCGGCGAGAATGGGACCGTTCACCGCGTGGACTGGAATCAATGTGCAGTAAATGTGCCATAGTTGTGAATTTTCTGTCGAGTTAAAGCCTGTGAGATGTACTTGTTGTATTGGTTGTTGCTTAGTCAATCACTATTTCAGCTTAGGAAAACGTCCCCACATTCAACTATCTAATTTCTGTGCCACTATCAAAATCTTGCGATCAATTTGCAAATTGTTCGGCAAAAACAATCCCAGAGTGAATACAATCAGAGTAAAAACGCACTGGGTTTGCATTATGAACACACCCATCACCCCTGAGACTGAATGTAGCTGCTCACCCCTGTTGTCTAGCCAAAACCAGGGTTGGGAAAACATTCTGGTCGAGCAATTTCAACACCCATCAGGGGAAGGGAGGACTTATTACAGTGATGAACACATGATTTGTCTATCCCTTGCATCCCGCCCCGTTCGCTTTTTACAAATTAAGGGCGGCAAAACTCACTCAAGCCTGTATGGAAAAGGCGACATTTCTATCACGCCTGCCGAGATGCCGTTTTTTGCCCGTTGGGAGGGGGATGACCACTACTTGCAAATTCGCATTGCATCTCGGTTTATCCAGCGCGTTGCCATAGAAGCACTGGCGATGAATCCCGAACGCCTGGAATTCCTGCCCGAATTTCGGACTCGCGATCCGCAAATTGAGTCAATTGGTATGCTCTTCTTGGCTGAACTCCAACAGGAAAAGTTCGGTAGTAAGCTCTATATTGAATCTCTGGCAAATGTATTAGCGGTACATTTACTCCGACAATACGCAGTGACTAAACCCGATCTGCCCATCTATGAAGGTGGGTTACCGCAGCGTCAGCTACTGCAAGTACTGGACTACATCAATGACCATTTGAGTCAGGATATCAAGCTTGCAGATTTAGCAGATTTATTGGGCATGAGTCAGTTTCATTTCAGCCATTTATTCAAGCAAGCACTTGGTACGTCTCCTTACCAATACTTGCTCCAGCAAAGAATTGAACGCGCAAAACAGTTGTTGAAACAAACAAATCGAGTAATTGTGGACATTGCTTTAGAATGTGGATTCAACAGTCACAGTCATTTGAGTAAACAGTTCCGACAATTCACAGGTATGACACCGAAAGCCTACAGATTAAATAGCATTGTTGGGTAGTATGCTTTTCACTGGAGGCGAATCACGGTTTGGCTGCAAGTGATTGAAAACAACAACTTATGGGAACTGCTAGAGCGTTGAGAAATTAAACCACTTAATAACAATCCCAACCAAACCTCTACTAATGGTCTATTCAGTTCCTTTTCATTATGGGACTTCCAAGAAATAAATTATCCATCTTGTGGTACGGGCGTCCCCGCCCGTCCTTTTCCCTCTAAAAAGTATTACAAAATACAAAAATTTTGAGAATCGCCCTTTTAGAAAAAATTTTTTAGTTGACTGAATTTTATTGATTAATTTATTGCATAGAAGTCCTTACCCAGCATTGGCTCTGTCATCGTGGCATGAAATAAGAAAGTTTTTCCGAAATTATTAAATTTAGCTTTGAAGTAGTATTTGTGCTTTACCAATCTGGTAGGGTTTAATATATTCTTCAAGGGTGTGAGATGGTTAAGGAACAAGCTACTCAGCCACAAAAAATCTTGATTCTGGCAGCAATTCCCCACGGTTTGCGCTTGGATAAAGAAATTAGGGAAGTTGAAGAATGTATCCGACGTGCCCTAGCTGATGTCTTTGCCCAGATTCACCAAAATCATCCCAGGGATCGGGTGTTGCTAATTGCCGATCAATTTGAAGAAGTTTACACTCTATGCACGGATCAGAAAATTCGCCGTAGTTTCCTGGATACTTTATTAGCTAGCTTTCCATCTTGCCCTTCTCAATCGCACTACAAGCATATATTTGTTGCAACAATGCGGGCAGATTTCTTGGGAAATGCGCTGTTATATCCCCCTTTTGGAGACGTATTGAAAACTGATATCAAGCTGATCAGGTCGATGAATCATGAAGAACTTGAGCAGGTAATTGTTAAGCCTAGTGAGAAGTTGGGGGTAACTTTTCAAGCGGGACTGGTAGAACGCATTTTGGATGATGTAGAGTCAGAACCAGGTAATTTACCTCTATTGGAGTTTGCATTAACTCAATTGTGGAAACGGCGAAAGGGAAAACAATTAACTCATGCAGCTTATGAGGATATTGGTGAGGTAAAAGGTGCCTTAGCTCGCCATGCTAATGAGAAATACCATAATTTGACAGATGACGAGAAGGAAAAAGTACGGCGAATCTTTATACAATTGGTGCGTCCAGGGGAAGGAGCGGAGGATACGCGGCGATTGGCGACGAAAGCCGAATTGCATGAAGCCAGCTGGGGATTGGTGAAACAATTGGCGGATGCGCGATTAGTCGTTACGAGTCGTAATGCTGAGGATGAAGAAACAGTGGAGGTCGTCCATGAAGCACTGATTCGCAATTGGAATCAATTACGACAATGGATGGACACAGACCGTAGTTTTCGTACTTGGCAAGATCGGTTGCGGATACAAATCGAACAATGGAAAAAGACGGAGGGAGATGAAGGGGCATTGTTGCGGGGTGTAGCGTTGGCGGATGCGGAAGAAAAGCTGAAAGAACGCCCAGAGGATCTGTGCGAAGAGGAGCAAGAATTTATTCAAGCTAGTGTAGCACTGCGCGATCAAGAACAGGAGGAGCGATCGCAAAACCTGCTGTACTTGCTCAATATCTAACCCATCCCAAAGTAGCCGCTTCTGGAATTTTTCCAAGTTTCCGTGAGCACTAACCTTACACCAGCGTTGAAGACGTGAGATTAGCTGTTGTTCGCTATCAGTAACTTGTAACTGTTTACCCAGACGTTCAGATAAATAGCTAGCTTGAGCAATAATCTGCGTTAAATCAGATGTTTTAACTTTCATTTCAACCCTGATGAGCTTCTCTTATGTAATTAACCAGTGATTACTAAGTAGACTGTTGATTAATAGTTTTGTCCTTGCTAACAGATGCAAGGATTTGTCTGTCGTGGCTAAAACTAACATCTATCACTGTATTTTCATGCCCCTCTAAAGTTTGAGTCCAACTACCATCACGTTTTCAAAATTTAATAGTTTTATCAGAGCTAGCAGAAAGCGATAATTTGATTGTTTGGACTAATGTTTACCTCATAAACCAACACATAACACATATGAACTTCATGTAGTCATAAAAATCATCATCGCATAACTAGTTCAAAAAATCTTTCTCTGAAGAATTTTTTTAAACAAAAATACCTCTAATGGTAGATAACAAAATTAGTTATTTTAAATATCAAATTTAAATATATAGGTGTCAACAAAAGCAACATATGCGGTTTTTAGGCAAATTCGCAATAAAACTTTGAAAAATAAACCTAATGCCCAATTTGTGCTGTTCTCCCACTTCCTCACCTCAAACCATTCGCTTGCGTCCAATACTACATATGAGCCAACTACACCCACTACCAATACTGCTCGGTAACGATATTTGAGATGCCACAAACCCACCAGAAACCCGGTTTCTCAAAGAAACCGGGTTTCTAATTTTCGCAAATCCTATGCAGTATTGCACCCACTACAACCGAAACATAGTAAATTGTAAAGTTTTTCTAAAGGGCTATGGCATTTCCCATGTTATCTTCACTTTTCTTGACATCGCTCATTTATGGCGGTTTTCGGTTGATCACAATACAGACTCGAATTAAAAGACCGCAGTGTACGCAGATAAACGCAGATAAGTTTGACGACAGTTCTGAGTGTCTATAAATTCCCTTAAAATACGAGTAAAACCTGGGTAAAGTTAAGAAAGATTTCAGTACTCGCCTTACTCAACTAACTCATCCTATGACTAACACAGCCTTAAGTTGGCAAGAACTAAAAAACCTCACGGACTATCAAATCGATACTGTTAATGGCCCCACCAACGCGAGAGCCAGGTTGCGTTTATTTGGGCAACCCGAATCAGCTGTGCGGGTAACACTGTACCGCGACAATCATGCCTGGTGTCCTTACTGTCAAAAAGTTTGGTTATGGCTGGAGGAAAAACAGGTACCCTACCGCATTGAAAAAGTAACAATGTTCTGTTACGGGGAGAAAGAAAGTTGGTACAAACGTAAGGTTCCGTCGGGAATGCTCCCCGCGATTGAGCTAGATGGTCGAATTATTAAGGAAAGTGATGATATTTTAATCGCTTTGGAAAAGGTTTTTGGTCCATTGAACCAAGGTATGGAAGACAGCCGGGTTATTCCTTTACGCCAATTAGAACGGCTTTTATTTAGAGCCTGGTGTTTTTGGTTGTGTTACCCTGCAGGTTCTCCCCAACAAGAAAAACGTAACCGAGAACAATTTATCGGAGTTGTGGCTAGGGTTGAGGAGGCTTTGGGTAGCACCCCAGGACCTTACTTTCTAGATAGCTTCGGTACCGTCGATGTCATTTTTACCCCCTACGTCGAACGGATGAACGCGAGCCTTTACTACTACAAGGGCTACTCCCTACGGGAAGAAAATCCTCGCTTGAGCGCATGGTTTGCAGCAATGGAAAGCCGATTGACCTATCGCGGTACCCAAAGTGACTTTCACACCCACGTACACGATTTACCTCCCCAAATGGGAGGCTGTTGGGAAAATGGTGAACCCCAAATGCTTATTAATAAAGCGCGGGTAGATAACGGTCCCTGGTTTGGGTTACCAGATGTTACCTATCCAGAACCCGAAAACTCCCGTATGGAAGCTCTGCAACGAGTTATCGACCATCGCACCAATATTATTCGAGTTAACCCCGGTGATGATCAATTATTTGATGAAGCCCTACGTTGTGCTTTGACACACATGATGATTGGGAAAGAATGCGTACCTCCATCTGGTTCCGATATGGCTCTGCGATATTTGCGCGATCGCATTAATGTACCCCGCGATATGTCCATCTACGCAGCCAAGCGATTGAGGGAATCCCTAGAGAAAACTGCCGCTCTAGTAGGTAATGGACAGCCAGAAGCAATTCCCACCAAGCATCGATACGACCAAGACCCATCTAACTTTGCCAGAAAGTAGGATTTTGGCAATTTTTACACTATCATTAACTCCAATCGGAGCGGCGGGATTCGAACCCACGACCTCCACTACCCCAAAGTGGCGCGCTACCAAGCTGCGCTACGCCCCGTAAATTAACTTTCGTAGTATAGCAAGAATAGTTAAGATAATCAAGAGGTCTAGCTAAAAAACTTTTAACATCCCAGCGGCTTGCAGCAAACCCGGTACGGAAGAAGCTTCCCATTTGCCTTCTGCACATCGCCTTGTATTCAGGATAAAACGCAAGCTGTAGGCATGGGGATACCCTTCGATTTCCATCCAGAGTAAATCGCTTTCGGCTTCACAGGCAATTTTTTCTTCTTCCATCAACTCATCTGCTATTAGCCTCATGTTGTCTGCTAGTTGTAACAGTAGCCGACAAAAATCATTTAACTCAGCTTCTGTTAATTCGATCGCCCAATCATCTGTACCCACTAAACCTTTGAATTCTGGTGCTGCTGGATTCCAACCGATGCGCCAACCCAATCCACTTTTGAGAACACGTTCCATATTTGCTAATGGTTAATTGCTAATGGCTAATGGTTAATGGCTATGATTGAACTATTAGCAAAATTATTTTAATAAGTCAGCAGCACCTCCGTATTGGGGCGATCGCGTTGGGGTTGGGGTTGCTTGTGTTGAAGAGGATGGGAGATTAGGGGTAGGAGCTTGAGTTGTCTGGGAATTCCCAGTAAAAACATTAACGAAGGCTTGCACCAGGGCGTCTCGCTGGCGACGGTTTAGGCGTGCGATCGCTGCTTTATCTCCTTCAAAAGGATTTTTCCGCAAAGTGTCATTTCCTGGATAAGTCGTGTCATACATAACTTCATTGGCGTCTAAGTAATCAGCCAAAGTCAGTTTCCAATCCAGCCGATAGTTGGGCGCACGTCCTTTGAGATAAACGTGATACCAAATCATACGGCTGACTAAGGTATTGTTTTCAGCAACTTTCCCAGTTTCTTTGCTAACGTACTGGTTTTCTTTCGGGAAATCCGGTAACTGCTGATACACTAACTTCCAAGCATCGCTAGCACTGATTCTTTGGGCGTATGCTGGTTGGAAGCCCACACTTGAGCCAAGAAGTATAATACTAGCTAATATGATTCCTGCTCTATATAACTTATTCATACTTGCTTACAATGACTTGGGAAGAGCAGGAGATGGGGATGAAACGAAAAGAGCCAAAAATCCTTTGTGGAGGCGCAAAGCCTTGTGTCCCTACGTTTGATTTTCCCTATCTCCCGATTTAACTAGAAACCTCTAATTTCTGAGAAGCCGACATTTACCGTAAGGGGCGTGTGTGGAGTTGTCACACTTCGCCAATGATTTCTGGTTGAGTCAGTTCATCAGACATTTCAATAATCGCCCGAAGTACTGGTTTCATCATGATATCATCCGTGCCGTCAAAGTCCTCATATCGCCGACGTTTAGCGCGATTTGCTACTTGAACTGTGATTCGGTAGCGATTTGAAGCTGCACTAATGAGCTCCTCAGCACGGTGCATAATTTGAGATTGAGTTGTCTCGAATTTAGAACGCTTTAACATAAGCTCTGGTTCTCGAAGTCATACTCCAGTGTAACAATACTGGGTGTAGGGTGTGGGGGGAAGAAATTTTCTCGCATTAAATCCGATATCTTAGTAGAGAATTTTATTGATAAGCTCTTCTTCATTGTTGAGTCGTTCTAGATGTTGGTCTAAGAACTCCTTGTTCTCAGCAACAAACTTTGCTTCCTTTTCACTACGAACCTGCGCTATAATGTTACTTAATCCAACTTCTTTAGCACACATATTTCCTGCTATCGTTGCTTGTTGATGTTGGTGTCTAAGTTCAGGAATAGAGCGACTTTGCGCTTCTCCTTTGTCAAATTCAGCACGCAGATCGCTTGTAGATTCGTATTCGTATCCTTGCTTTTTCATACACACAGACCAGCGTTGTTCAGCTGCTTGAACACGAGAATCTTCTAGAATTGACTTTTGCAAAGCAATATATTCTTCTTTCAAGGCACTGGAAGCAGCGAAAACACCAGTAATTGCTGAAAAGGCTTCTCCTTGACAACCACTACCACCAGGAGCATTTGGGTTGTATAGTTCATCAGCACTAGAGGCGTTGGGATCAGGCACTCCATATAATGCAAGATAGTATTCCCTACGCTTTTGAGAACTAAGTGATTCTGCATAGCTCACATTAGGGTCTTTCACTGTTGTAATATCTTGTTCAGGCTCATCATTATTTTCGGTAACGACTGTGGATGTATTATACGGTAAGTTTTTCAACTGCATACATCTAGCAATGAGCAGCTCTCGCGCTTTAGCCTCCTGGTTAAAACGCTCCTCTTCTGTTTCCAAATTGTGTCCAAAGCCAGGATACTTTGCCAGTGGGAAATTTTGAATTTGTGTCTGTGGGATGGAAAAATTTTGTGCCTTGACAAAAAATTGCAAGCCCAGCAAACTAAAAGCTGTAGTTGCAAGAATGAGAATTAAATGTTGCATATTACAATCTGTATAGATAAGTTTACTACCGAGATAAATGTTTTACCCGACTTTCCGCACTTCACAGTGTAACCTACGTAGATTTCCAATCTGTGGCTAATGAATGGTGATTAAATAACCATCATAAATCAGAAATAATTCGCAGTATTAATACTGAATTATTAGACCACTATTAAGAAATCTCTTGAAAAGAGAAAAATTTCATTTTGAAGTGCGGAATATAGGTTCTACTTATCTTCTGGGGTAATTAAGAAATTGGTCAACAGCCCTTCCAATCCGCCATTGCCAGCTCGGTAGAGTCAGCCAGTCAACTCCAGTGTTCCATGTATGATATTCTGCTTCTACATATCCCGCGATAGCTCTTGTCTGACTTAATTCGCCGAGATTGATGGTTGTACAAGGATCTCCTGGATTCCTACAGGTTATATCGCTGCTTCCTGGACTTGACGGACCAATGGATTGGCGCAAGTCATTAGCGAAAGCTTGCCCTCTTGAGCTACCATTATAGTATATGATTACAGTACCAAAACGGTTCGCAGTAGTTCGATTGCACTGTCCTCCAGTATCAGCATTACTGTGTAAGGGGATATGGAGATCTGCTCCCCAAGCGTTAGAGTTATCAATTGCCGAGCGGAGTGTTCCGTTACCAATCCGCACTTTATACCCGCGAGCACGTAGATTTCGGTAAGGCGAACTTGAGTTAAACACATCTTGGTAGTAACTTCCACTAGTTGCTTGGGAGGCACTATAAGCAGCCATATTGTTCTCATTTCTGCTTTTGCACTCACCACGCGATCCAGTATCCGTGTGTCGCGCTGGTGAAAGATAAACTTTGTAACCGTTCCAAGAACCGTATGGTTCAAAGATTAAGTCTGCATTAGCACTATCGGCATAAAACATAGACCCTAGGATCGATATTGCACTTGCAATAAGAATACCAGTTATGTTTATAATTCGATGAGGATAAAAACTATTAAACATTCTTCATTCCTTGATTTCAAGTTTTTGTCAGTCAAGAAAGTTAAGCCCTAAATTAAAATTTGGGCGCTCAAGCTCTAACCCGTTAAAACGGGTTAAAAACCATATTCAGTCAGATAAATCTGACTTTAGCTTTAGCTTGTGAAATTTATTTCTCGGCTCTTAACCGAGCAGTATTGTATCCCGACCTTCTAACTTGGGTTAGTGATTATCATGCCATAAGTAGATATTAAGATTCAACTAAGGAAAAGTTGAAATTTAGAAATTATACCTTTAGATAGAGGAAAAATCGATGATTTTTAGGTGATGAATTAGCAGCTCGGTCAAATTTATTAGAGTTTATGCAATCAAATAGAAATTTGTAATAAAACTTTGTAACCCTTATTGTTTTAGCCATCAAGTTTGCAACAGGCTTCTATAAAGTTAGATGGAACTGACTTTACAAACGCAACTCTTACAGGAGCTTATGGTTGAAGGTTGGAATATTACAAGCAATACCAAATTTCATGGTGTTAGGTGCGACTACATTTTCATGCGATCGCCTACTCCAGACAACCGCAAACCAGACAATAGGAACGAAACCTTTAAAGACGGTGACTTCGCTAACTTTATCAAACCCAACAGCAAGTTCAACTAAAACACCACAAAATCACTGCTCCGGTTACTGGTATTGTATTTGCAGTAGTCGCAAATATACTGTCTGCTTTTGTAGTTAAAAATGCAGTGTTCTCAACGCTTGTTACTCAGAAGTACAAGCAAATGCGATCGCTCGTTACATTCCCCTCCACTTCTTGTCACGCCCCGATCAAAGTTGGTGGTGTAACGTTGCAATATACTCTTTGGTTTCTTCATTAGGAAACGCTAGTGTATTAATCTTTGGATGAGTAACGATTTTATGTTCTTGATTATAAGGATAAGGGGCAAAAAGAACGCGATAGTCTTCCGCTACGATCTCCTTATCACATCGATGCCATCCCCCTGGACTATAACTAGGATAATACTCTTGGTAGTTCAGGTCTCGAATTCGATAGTAAGCATCTGGCAATCGATGAGTAAATACATCATCCATGCATTCTATAAGAAGTCCATGATTCAGGATGCAATATAATAATGTCCAGTGATGACCGTATTCGTGAGCCAGGGTTTCTTTAAGTTGATCCAAAGAGGTAAGTGTACCTGAAATGTCGTGGTATGCATAATTTAAAATGATGAGTGTGCTAATGCTATCAATCTGACTTGGATTTTGCTTATTTTTATAAAATTCTGCGCTCCAAGACCCTAAGACACCATTTCCACCTTTATCCTGAATTCGGATGACACCTAACCAACTTACATCGACTGGCGTAGAAAGTAGTTCATTACATACGAAGTCTCCGAGTTGCTCTAGATCGCTTTGAGTAAATTTTTGTGTGTAATCTTCTATCTGGAATGAGTCATCTCCATTTCGGTAGGTTAGAACCAAGGGAAAGATATCAAAATTTGACATACACTTAATTAACAAAAAGGTTTATTTATTTATTAAACAAAAGAATGAGATTCATCTTTAAAAGAAAAAAAGTATGCTTGGCAATCTTTTACCAAGCATACTTTACGTCTATTTTTTTGCTTTTTCAGCCAACTTGCCTTACTGGGCTAGATGTACTTTAAAGGGTTTGCGCGGAACTCCTTTAAACTCGTCCTTACCTAAAGGAGCTGTAGAAACTCGAATGCTATGCTCGTCTTCTTTCACAAAACTAACAGGTGCTGGACTCTGTAATGCTCCAGACTCGAGTTCAACCAATTCCTTCCGTAAAGCCTCTATCCTAGCAGGAGAAACGTGCGCTGCCTCAGCATCCTCAATCATTTTTTTTAGCCGTGCAATTGTAACACGCATTTTTGCCCTCCATTAGGCTAATTGGCTACACTTATACACTTTTATGATCTTCAATCTGTGTCCGAGTTCATGTTTAGGATTGTTTGCTTTGTGTATGACTTATGATTAACTTATGTTTAACTTTGCTAGAGTTAACAGGGAACGCTCCGGATCGCGCATTTCTAGAAGAGTCTCATACAAAATATATGTCTCGTTCGCTAAGGGTAAGTTCACAGTACATAAAGTTCGTAAAGATGGCACTTCGCCGGAATGGGTATGCTAGACAGCGAGACCTTGCTGAGGACTTAAGACTTACTCGAACGACTGTTAGTAATTTCTTAAACGGTAAACCAATAGATTACCTTAACTTTCTGGAGATTTGTGGCAAACTGGGGCTTGACTACCAAAAAGTTGCTGGTTTGACTGAAACCATTACTGAAGTATTAGTTGAGGAGCAGGACAGCAGCATTGATATCGATCATTTAGTACAATCTTGTCGCGAAAAGGTAAAACCTTATATTAAAGAGCGCTGCGGTACAATGCGCGTGCTGGACATGACCCTGCCTATCGGATTGGATGACATCTACACCAATGTCAATATCTTGGAGACAATCACCGGGCGCAGGCGGTTGAAGATTGAGGATTTGCAAGCAGAACTGCTACAAAATTCCGATACAGAAGAACTTGACCGCTTTGGACTTTGCGAAACTCAGAAGCGAGTACCGGGATTGAACGCAGTGCAAGAACACAGCAAACTTATGGTATTGGGTAAACCAGGAGCGGGGAAAACCACATTTTTAAAGTATCTGGCAATACAGTGTATTGAGGGACAGTTTCAGAGTGATCGCTTCCCGATTTTCATTACCCTCAAGGATTTTGCAGAAGCACCTAAACAGCCAAGCATTCTAGAGTATATTGCTCAACAGTTATCTAAATGTAAAGTAACGGATGCTAATCTGAAAGCAGAGCAACTGTTAGAACAGGGTAAGGTACTGATTTTACTAGATGGGTTAGATGAAGTCCGGGAAGAAGACACTAAGAGGGTTTTAAAACAAGTTCAAGAATTTTCCTATCAGTATCACACCAATCAGTTTGTCATCACTTGTCGCATTGCTGCCAAGGAATATACATTTCAAGGATTCACTGAAGTCGAAGTCGCAGATTTTGATTTTGACCAAATTGCTACCTTTGCTCAAAACTGGTTTCGGTTAAAAGATCCAGTCAAAGGTGAGCGTTTTATCCAAAAATTGAAGGAGAACGAACCAATCCTAGAACTTGCAACCAATCCCCTGCTGCTAACCCTGCTCTGTTTGGTATTTGGCGAAGCAGGAGATTTTCCAGCCAATCGGAGCGAACTTTACACTGAAGGTGTGGATGTGTTGCTAAAAAAATGGGATGTTACACGCAATATTGAACGCGATCGCCTTTACAAAGACCTATCCTTGCAGCGTAAGGAAGACTTACTCAGCCAAATTGCCCTAACCACTTTTGAGCAGAAGGACTATTTCTTTAAGAAAAAGACGGTTGAAGCATATATTGTTGACTTTATCTCTAACCTATGCAATGCCAGTACTGAACAGAAGGAATTAGAACTAGATAGCGAAGCCGTTTTGAAGTCGATTGAAGCCCAGCACGGGTTGCTAGTAGCACGGGCAACAGGTATTTATTCCTTTTCCGATCTAACATTTCACGAATATTTCGCTGCTAGGGAAATCACTCGAAAGTCTGCTTGGGAAAGATTGGTAGAGCATATTACTGAGAAACGCTGGCGAGAGGTTTTTTTACTAACTGTAGGAATGATGCGAGAAGCAAATGATTTAATACTGTTGATGAAGCAAAAGATTGATGATTTGTTAGCAAAAGATGAAAAGTTGCAGCAGTTCCTCGCTTGGGTTGAAAAACAATCTAAATCTGTAAAAGTGCTCTACAAACCCGCTGCTATTCGAGCTTTTCACTTCGACCTCGCCCTTGAGCGTGCTCGATACCTCGACCTCAACCTCGCCCTCGACCGAGACCTCAACCTCGCCCTTAACCGGGATCTCAACCCGGAGTTAAAGCGATCGCTACAACAACTACTAGACCAACTTCTTGATCCCAAAGACATTGAAGCATACAAGCAATGGTGGCAAGAAAACGGTCAAGCTTGGACTGAACAACTCAGAGCCGTAATGATTAAGCATCGTAACATCGGTCATGATTGGCAATTCACTGAACCTCAAAAGGAACTCCTGAAGCAGTACTACGACGCCAATAAACTACTGATTGACTGTCTCAACAGCGATTGTTACGTCAGCCGCGAAGTGAGACAGGAGATTGAGGATACGTTATTATTACCAGTAAAAAGATGACCACTAACATCATTAAAAGTCGTAACGCATCCAATTATTTATTTCATCCTTACTTTTTATTTTTCGCGAGATTGCTCAACCGCGTAATACTAGAGCGAATATTACCCACTTCCTTACGGCTCGTCTACGGAAGGATGCACTAGAAAGGGAAAAACAACCATGACCCAAGAACCCTACCCTGATAACCCTTCTGTTGATAGAGGCTGAGACTTACATATAGGTATATAAATATTTTGTAACAATACAATAACCAGTACACTAATAATTAAATCATCTTATGCCAGACCTTGTTGCAACTGCTGGAAATGCGGGAAATTTCAATACATTACTAAAGGCGGCTGAAACGGCTGGAGTGGTAGACATTCTTAAAAGTCCCGGTCCCTACACGGTCTTTGCACCTACAGATGAGGCGTTTGACAAGCTTCCACAAGGAACTTTAGACTCACTTCTACAAGATACTGATAAGCTGAAAAGAATTATACTATATCATGTTGCCTTTGGGGATGTCAGGTCTGAAGACTTGAAACAAATAGATGAAGCACCCACAGTTGAGGGTTCAGTTTTAGGAGTCGATTCTACTGATGGACAAATCCAAGTCAATGATGCCAATGTCGTCAAAACAGATATTTTGACTGACAATGGCGTCATTCACGTAATTGATAAGGTGTTAATTCCCGAATTAGTAAAAAGCGAGTAAATAACAGAAACCCATTAAAATGGGTTTAAGCTTTAAGCCGGAACTTTAGTTCACGGCTTACGGCTAACAATGCACCCAGAACGAGGGGGAACATTCAAACACAATTCTTTGTTTTCCCCTTCTAAGTTCCACTTAACGTCTGCAGAGCCGTATAAAACCTCGTCAGGTTGGCTTTGTAAACTAGTTGCATCAACATTACCTTGAGCTGGTGCTGTACCAGCATTGACTGCAACGATCGCCTCCTGTGTTCCTAAAATCCTTGCGAAGACGTAAAGTTCTCCTTGTGCAAACAGAACTCGATATTCACCAGTCCGCAAACAGGGGTAAGTGTGGCGCAGGGCGATTAAATCTCGATGAGTCTTGAAAATTTCTCGATCCCAGGAAGCTTCCAAAGGAAAACCACGACGTGAGTCTGGATCTATACCACCTGGTAAACCAACTTCATCACCATAGTAAATACTAGGAGCACCAGGAAAGGTAAGCAATAGTAAAGTTGCTAATTCAACACTTGCTCTATCATCTCCTGCTATGGTTAGCAACCTTGCTGTATCATGACTAGCTAGCAAGTTTAATTGGGTCAGGTCGATTTCCCACGGGTACAGTTGCAGGACTTCTTGCATTTTTTGAGCATATTCTTGGGCGAACAAAGGTGGATAGGGATGGTATGAACGTCCCTGGACTTGTTCCACATCGACGCGATCGCCCGCAGTAAATGCTATGGTTGGACCTGTGAACAAATAGTTCATCACCCCATCAAATTGGGTTCCATCCAACCATTCACGTGCATCCTCCCAAATTTCACCGACAATATAAGCATCGGGATTAATTGCTTTGACGCGATCGCGAAATTCTTGCCAAAAACCAGGAGTCTTGACCTCACCGGGGACATCCAACCGCCAACCGTCAATCCCGAATTTAATCCAATATTCAGCGATTTCCATAATATATTCCCGCACTTCCGGGTTGTCGTGGTTAAAGACTGGCAATGCTCGATTTCCAGCCCAACCTTCATAGTTAGCGGGATATTCACCATTATAAGCAGAAACAGGCCACTCATGAATTTTAAACCAATTCACCCAAGGGGAATGAGGACCATTTTCTAAAACATCGTGGAAAAAGAAAAAACCCCGACTGGAGTGGTTGAACACACCATCAAGAACGACTTTAATATCACGTTCATGGGCTGCGTCTAGCAATTCCTTAAAAGCAGGGTTCCCTCCCAGCATGGGATCAACTTGATAATAATCGTGGGTATGGTAGCGGTGATTGCTAGCTGATTGAAAGATAGGGGTAAAATAAATGGCATTAATTCCCAGATCCTGCAAATAGTCTAACCGCTCCATGACACCCCATAAATCTCCTCCTTTATAACCTTGGAGTGTTGGCATTGCTTCCCAATCTTCCCATCGTGCATTATGTAAAAGCTTTTTGCGAGGCTGTTTACTCATAGCAAAGCGATCGGGAAAGATTTGGTAGAAAACAGCGTGTTTTACCCAGTCTGGTGTTGTAATTTCCATGAATGACTCTCTATCTCTTCACCCAATAGTTGCAGATCCCCGCTACTTGTGGGTCACACTTCTGGTAGAAAATTTTCTTCAGAAATACAGGGGTGTAGGGTGTGGGGTGTAGGAGGAAGAAGTTCCTTAAGTCGCATTGATTAAATTACACTCTTTGAGCAGCTCTTGGTAAACATCCAACGTCTCTTCTTTTACCCTTGCAGCACTGAATCGTTCTACGTTTTGAATTGCTGCGTGTTTCCACTTATAAAGTTCGGAAGAGTCACTCAGTAATTTTCTCAAAGCCTCTGCTAAGGCGTGACTATCCTTAGGTGGTACTAAAATACCAGCTTGTCGATTATCTAAAGTTTCCGGAATTCCATCTACATCAGTAGCAACAATAGCGCACCCTGCTTCCCGCGCCTCTGTTAGCACTAAACCGAAAGATTCACAGTATGAAGCTAGGACGAAGATGTCACACGCCAGCATATACTTTTGTGGCTCTGGTTGGAAGCCTTCAAAGTGAATGCGATCGCTAAACGCTGTATTTTGTGCTTTTTCCTCAAACATGGAACGATCTGGTCCATCCCCCACTATATATAGATGGGTCTCAGGAAAAGCATTGGCAATTTCCACAAAAGCATCAATTAACTCACCAATGCCTTTACGTTGATATATTCCTGCTACGGTTGCTATGGAAGGGCGGTATAAGGGGAAGGGTTTACAATTTTTGATATTGCGATGACGGGGACTGCCTAATGTACCGTTAGAAACAAGCCGCAATTTGTTAATTGGGATTCCACGACGCACCATTGATTTAGCGACTGCACTACTCACTGCAATAACACGATCTGCCAATCCCATCAGGATTGCGCTACGCTGAAACTCATTATGGACTGTCGAAACTAAGCCATAGGAGTTGCTTCTCAATACTGCTGCGAGTACAACTCCTGTCATCATATGAGCGTGGACAATATCCGGTTGAAACTCTTGTATGATACTCAAATAACGCCGTGCCGCTTGTATAATCTTGAGCGGAGTTCTGGACTGATCGAGATGGAAGTGCTTGACACCGTAACGCTTGAGTAGTTCTTCAAATTCACCGCCAGCAGACGCCACAGCTACATCATGACCTTGTTTGGCTTGTAGACAGGCTAAGTCTACTGCTACATTAACAATACCGTTCCCAATTTTTTGTAAATGATTTGTAATATGTAATATACGCATTTATACTGACTCCACACCTGTTAATTGTAGTTCTTTGTACTAATTTGGTTTAAGAGAGGTAAAATAAATCTAGTCCGGTAGATCGCTCACCATTCAAAATTTCTTGCGTCACCGTATCTCTGTGTATTTGTGCTGACTCAACAATAAGTTTTTATACAGGCATGATCTAGTAGTGAATATTCATACAAACTGAAGAGCAAAAAATATTCAGTTAGAGCGGTTTCGCTTTAAAAAAGATTTCGTATGGCTCTAGAAATCTATTAATAAAATTAGGCGATAGAAACTTTAATTGAGAACTGTAAGAATTTACTGCTTCATTTTTTTTATCTTTAACAGAGGTAATAGAGAAGTAATAAGCAGATGCTATATCTTTTGGTGTGAGCATGATAAACAGTGGTGCTCTCCAGAACATCCAAATGGGATACTGTAAAAGTTCCGCTTGGATTCCAGCTTTAGCGATCGCTTCTTTCACCAATACATATGTTGCTTCATGGTCTTTATGACAATCCTTACTATGAGGAACATAAATTTCTTCAGGGTTGTAAAGCTTTATCAAATCAGCCAACTGCTCGATTATTTGCTGTCGTTTTTCTGAATTTAACTGTTGTAAAGTTCCATCTTCCTTGTCCAAAAAATGGATTTTTGAAGGTTCTACTCCCAAAGTTCCTAACGCTTGCAAAGCCTCTTGCTTCCGAATCTGAACAATTTCATCTTTGTTTGGGTAATCTGGACCATAGCAGCCTTGTCCATCTGTTAAAAAAACAACCGATACAGGTACCCCCTGTTCTCTTTTAAGAGCGATCGTACCTCCACAACCAAAGGTTTCATCATCTTGGTGGGGAGAGAAAACCATTGCAGATTTTTGACTAAACGGTAGCGGCTCACTTCCTTTATTTAAAATCCAACGAAGTATCAATGTTGAGTTAATAGTTTGTAGTTGATAAAGCCAACTATCCGGAATATATTTTTGAACTTGTTTAAGAACTTGTCTTATACTCATAATTTACTTATTTATTTTTATTTTCCTTAATGCAACATAAGAATCATACTCGATTTGTATTGTCTATGACTTTTTGTATGATGATTTATCAAAATATATTCATACTTTCTTGATGAATTTGAAGTTTTCGTAATTCTCTTGAATTTGCTAGACTGATATCTCGCAGCATTCTCAACCAGAGATTTTATATTCAATTTGCTCCACGAACTTATAACTACAACACTTAACATTTATCATTTTCCTGAAATGAGCAACTGATTATTTTCTTTTTTCATACTAAATATAGACTCATCCATATACCGTTACAGTGCTTCCGTTAGAAATAAAACTCCTAGACAGGGGTACTAACTACCTCTTAAAGTTACAATATCATCAATTTAAATCCTGAGTGTTAAGTCTTACTATAAAGTTATTGAATTTTACTTAAAGTCTACGTAAATTTACGCCCAGTTAATAGCTAGTATCCTAGCTTCACATACCTTTGTTATAAATGACAACTATCTTCAGATGTAATTTTTTTTTAAAAATTTACCGTATCATCCATCTTGTGGTACGGGCGTCCCCGCCCGTCCTTTAAAACCCTCTATAAATGAAAGAAACACCTCTTCCCCGACACCCCACACCCCACACCCTACACCCCATGTTTCTTGAAACTACTCAACCACGCATCTGATACAGAATCACCTTTGCTTTTGCATCTTCTTCGACAAACACTAAATATTCTCCATTTGCACGACGAAAAGCCCGGACTCCATAGGGTATATCTACCCAACCAGTTTCACCAGCGACTTCTGGACCGGGTTTTAATACTCTCACAAGTTCTCCTGTCTTTGCGCTATAAACGTATACTTCTGCCTTGATAACGGTTACAGCAAAAACATAGTCTTCTGCAACGCTAATTGCGGATGGGGTCAAAACTTCTGGAGGTACGCTCTTATCATCTACCGGAAAAACAATTCGCCATCGGGGATTTTGATTACCCTTACTCCAATTGTCATAGCGTGCCATCTCTGAGCCTACCAGTTTCGCATAATCTCCGTTAATTGCGGGATGCTCTTTGGTATAGCCTGTTAAATACATAGTATCAGTTTTGGGGAAGTACTCAACTCGGCGCAAATCAGTGAATATACTGGGAGTTTTTTGCTTCTCCATCGACTTATAAGTGTAGATAGGATTGCCGTTCTTATCTATTCCCTGTAAAGGATAGTGGCGAATACCAACACCATCTTGACTGCGTAGAGTTTTCCAAACGTCTCCTTTGCTATCTACCCACCATCCTCCAATGTAGGGATAATCTTTACTGACATCGTATTCATCACTCTCAAAAGCACCATTCCCGTTCTTATCGCGCCAAATCCACTCACCTGTTCCTGGCTGGTTTGGGGGCCACTTTCCAGATAACGCTTGTTTATTATTGACATTAGTACCTATAAAAAATCCGGATGGAATAGCAATTTCTCCATCTTTGTCTTTCTGAAAACGATAAATTTGTAAGGCAACATTATACATATCCGTTAAGAATAAGTAAGGTCTGCCTTTGATGCGGCGAAAGATGGGCGCATCTGGGGAGATGTTTAAACGTGGATCTTGGGGATACTTAAAAGCATTGATGGTAAAACCTTTATAAGTCCATTTCTTTCCAGGTGCTTTGCTGTAATCCATGATGAAATGTTCATCTTTGGTGTAAACATCTACACCATCTGTCCCTGGATCTGCATCTGCATTGTCAATAAATGACAACCCGAGTAATCTCCACTGTAGCTTTTCTGAGGGCGAAAATTTCCTTAAATCCGCTCCCGAACGATTAAATCCATCATTAGCTACGTATATATTACCCTCTGCATCTGCACCTACTCCAGTAATGCCGCTAAATTTCAAATCTCCAACTTCTCCGGGAACACCTGCGTATATACCACCTTTGATTCCCAAAGTTCCTACCTGTAAGGGTTTCTTACCTGCAACATTGTAAATCAAGATTTGTTGGCGAACTCCGTTGTCTGCGACTAAGAGTCTGCCTTTATTGTCAACTGCGATCGCACTTGGTATGGTAACATCAGCGATGACTTCAGGTAATTGCTTTCCTTGCTTTGAATAATGCACAACTCTAGCAGGATTTTTACTACTCCCTGTTTGAATAATCCACAAACTTCCTTGTCGATCTACCGCCATACGTCCTGGGTTGGGGACAGAGAAATTGCGTAGTTCTTTCATGGTATTGATATTGTAAATGCGAACTTGATTCGCTCCGGGATCGCTAACGTACAACTCTTCACCTGCGGTTGCTAGACCAGCAATCTGACTTTTCGAGCTGACAATCAACATACTCTTGTCCCAGCCACGTCCCCCTGGAAATGGCGCAGGCTTTCCAGTTAAGTCATAGCGTCTAACACAATACCACGTTGTTCCCTCTGATGGATAATCCTCCTCTCTCTTGCCAACGTAACCCTGCTGCATACCTACATATATATACTTTTTATCAGCGGTGACAGCCTGTCCTCCCATCCTTGACCATCCATGTAAGTCATCAGCTCTACCTATGACATCTCCGTTCTTATAAATTCCAACTTCTCGACCAGCTTCATCCCACGGACTATTAGAGTATACTGTACCATCAGGAGCAACATAAATGGTACTGATTTGAATTTGTACCCATTTGCTACCACCACCAAAGGTATTGCCTATCCAAGAGGTAGTATAAGCATTGGTAGCTGGTGTCACTTTACCAACAAAGTATGTTCCAAAGAACAACGAGGCTATTCCAATTAGAATTAGGCTAAATACCAACCTAAAGAATTTTCTTCTTTGGAAGTACTTAGTTGGAAATAAATGAGTTTTGTACTTATTAAACATTGACTTTTCTTGTTTACTAGTATTATCTTTTACAAAGAAAAATTTGTGGTGACTCGTTTCTTTCTCCACTTAACGGAAACAAATCCGGAAAAAAATCGTCTTTCTTCTTTTCATTAAAAGAATTTATTGATAATAAATTGAAATCATAGAGACTATTGATAGTATTCCTATTCGATCTATGATAATTGTAAACGCACTAAAAACGGGATTTCTGACGAGACAAGTGTCTCAAACGGTAAGCGTTCAGCTATTAGCCGTCAGCAGTAAGCTTGGAAACATATTTCGAGCGTTCTCTAGGCGTTTTTGATCGGCTAATTAAACACCCCTATAGCTTATGAAAGCTGATGGCTGATAGCTGATGGCTGAATGCTTACCTCAAATGTTGCCTATCATTGAAAATGATTATAACAATCTTTACTTATACATAGCAATCCTAAATAATGCGTGAAAAAAATTTCGCAGCTAATTCCTAACTGCTTTTTTACCATTAGCGATTAGAGGATATTTTAAAAGTCCTCTCGTCAGTAGCATGCACATTTCAGATCCCCCTACATCCCCCTTAAAAAGGGGGACCTTTAAAGATTTTCCCCCCTTTTTAAGGGGGGCTAGGGGGGATCAACCAGTGCTTGA
>JAWQFQ010000094.1:0-32242 GCA_035967975.1 Scytonema sp. PMC 1070.18 | reverse complement strand
GGGGATCAACCAGTGCTTGAAATTACAGCCAACCACTTTTCAAACATCCTCTTAGAGCTAAAGTCAGATTTATCTGACTAAATATAGTTTTTAACCCGGTTTAACGGGTTTAAGCTTGAGCGCCAAAATTTTAATTTAGGGCTTAATCGACAAGTATGGACCCAGGAATTACAAAAATTTGAACCGTAGAATTAGTCACTGGTTTTGATATGGTTCAATGACCACATAAATTTAGGCACAAAATTTGTTTTCAAATCACGAATCGTAATATTGGAATCATGAGTGTCATCAGTTATTTGTATTTGCTTGGTAGTTTCGCGTTTCGGTCGAGTGGAAAGCCCCATGTCCTTAAGTAAACGGTTGATGTGACAACTGCTAACATTAATTCCGAGTTCTTTTGCCAAATGCTTACTTAACCATTGCGCTGTCCAGCGTTGAAATGGATAGCCATACTCACGGGGATTATGGCTGACGAGTTCTTTCAAGCGGTTGAGATATTGCTCATTAACAGCCTTGGGGCGTCCCATTGGGCGATCGCTCCAGTGGTGAGCCTGACCTGTTTGTGCTATAACAATCCAGTAGCGTGCAGTTTCTTGAGAACATCCCAAAGCCTCACAGATTTGTGTCTGAGATTGACCAACATCTGCCAATAGCATGATTTCAATGCGACGCCGATATTCTGGACGTAAACCTGTTTCTAAAGTCTTCAGCAGAAACTTGCGCTGAAAAGGTGTTAGGTAGAGACTTTGGTTTTCCACAGCAATTCCTCTTTATAGAACTTACGGTGTTGGAAGTTCATCCGGATGCTCCGCAGCGAACCTCTGTCTACTTCTCGGAATCAAAAGTCCTGGAATTCCACAACTCGTGACAAATGTTTACATTTATCTGGTAAACGCTCATAAGTCTGGCTTTTTGGACGTTGGTGTGGTAAAAGGGCATCACAATACTTGTCAGCTAAGGGTAGTTAAGGAGACGGAAATCTCCCAGAAACCGGGTTTCTAATTTTCGCTTATCCGAGTAGCATTAAAATCACTTTTTTTCATCAGAAAAGATTTGAGAAATCAAAACATAACTCGTTGAGTTATGCATAAATAAGAAGTTGTAACCCCTTGCAATACTAGGTTTAATTTCAGAAGATGAAATTGGAATTAGTAATAGATACTTGATTCCAAAAAACCAACAAATAGTTTGTTGAAGTAACAATGTTTTAGTTACTAATTACACATAATTTGCCAATCGATAACAGAACCATTCATCCTCTATAAGGAGAGAAAAGATGAAAGTAGATCAGCATGAACAACTATTCACCGAATTAACTCCCACAGAAGCGGCTGTTGTTGAAGGAGGTAAGGGTTTCGCCGAGACTGTTTATTTTGATGCGTCAGACAGCACTCGAAGCTTCACTGTGTCAGACGGTGGAACAATTGAGCTCTTTACCAACACCTACAATATCGGAGGAAGTAACCCAACCTTCTATGCAGCCATTAGAACTGTAAGTACTGGTCGCAAGAATGAAAAAGCAGTTAGTGTTGGTAATGATACTACTAGATGGACTAACGTAAAGGGAGGCACGTACGTGATCGACTTTAGAGATCGTGAAGATAATATATATGTCTATGGTCCGATAGGAGTTTACTACTCCTGATGTAGCGCCTTTGTTAAAAAAGTCCTGGAATTCCACAACTCGTGACAAATGTTTACATTTATCTGGTAAACCCTGATAAGTCTGGCTTTTTGGCATTGGTGTGGTAACAGGGCATCAAGCATAATCTCCAACCAAATGTATAGGCTCATTTTTCAACTGCATTAGTCAAAGTAGATCAATATACCACTACACTTTAATTTTGGAGACGAAAGTATCTTGTATTTTAAAGAGAAAAGACTTTCTTCTTCCAAATTAAAGTACAGTAACGCGTTCTTACTTCTCCAAATCATGCAATTAGAAACTGAGGCTATAGCAAGCCTAAATCATTTGTAAAAAGTTAGATCCCCGACTTCTTTAAGAAGTCAGGGATCTTGATAGACTTAAGCTGTTAAATTTTGTATGGTGGACTACTAGTTGAGGAAGCTGGTGAAGTGGAAGAACTGATAGAATAGAGTGATTGTATCCCCTTACCAGTAGGGGATACTTTAGCAAAGACGCTACATCAGGAGGTGTATTCAACTCTTATGTCTCCAGAGACATATACACCGTCTTTATCATCTCTAAAGTCAATAACGTATGTACCTCCCCGTATATCAGTCCATGTAGTAGTATCTTTCCCAACACTGACTATCTTTCCATTTGAATTATTGGTGTTTACATTTCTAATAATTGCAGCAAAGGATGTGTTACTTGATGCTGATGTAGTGTTGGAAATCAGTTTGATTGTTCCACCAGGTCGTACATCAAACTCTCGTGAAGTAAGAAATGTATCAAATTTAATAGTGGAATTAAAACTACCACCTCCTTCAATAACAGCGGCAGCTTCGGAAGTTAGTTCGGTAAATAGTTGTTCATGCTGATTTTCTTTCATTTTTTCTCTCCTATTGAGTTGTGAATTGTTCTGTTATTACTCATCAAAGAGTTTGTATTTACTAAATTATTGTCATACCAATTCTTCATGAAGTAGAGTTTAATATTTGATAAGTAACCCTGCAAGGCATTAGATTTACAGGTTAGTTCATGACCAATACGATTCAGTTAAGGGTTATTCATGCTGAAAGAAACCCGGTTTCTTTAAGAAACCGGGTTTCTATTCCGGCTTATTTGAACCGTATTGAGTTCCTGACAAAATATTAAGCTCATCTTCACGGGAAGTTGGCATCACTTCAACAAACTTTTTGTTGGTTGTTGGAACTCAAGTATCTATTGCTAATTACATTTTTATCTTCGGACATTCACTATAGGATTGCAAGGATTTTACATTTCCTATTTATACATATGTCAATGAGTTATGTTTTTATTTTTTTGAATTCCTGACCTATAATTGTGACGTATTTGCCACTTATAAAGCTAGTTTTGTACACATTTTTGCTTAATTTTTGTTTAAGTTTATTTTGGTTTTTAACAGCAATTCCTCTTTGTATAAATTACGGTGTTGGAAGTTCATCCGGATGCTCCGCAGCGAACCTCTGTCTACTTCTCGGAATCAAAAGTCTTGGAATTCCAAAACTCGTGACAAATATTTACATTTATCTGGGAAACGATCATAAGTCTGGCTTTTTGGGCGTTGGTGTTGGAACACGGCATCAAGCAGTATCTGCAACCAGAGGAGATACCTTCAGTTTCAAATTGCATGATTTGTAGTAGTGAGAGTGCGTTACTGTACTTTAATTTGGAAAACGAAAGTACCTTGTGTTTTGAACAGAAAAGATTTTAAAAATGAAAACATAACTCATTGACTTATGCATAAATAAGCAGTTTTAACTCCTTGCAATACTAAATTTAATTTCAGAATATAGAAGTGTGATTAGCCAATAGTCAGTTAATTACAAAGTATTTGGCAATCGATAACATAAAAATTCGCACTTAATTAGGAGTAAAAAATGAAATACAATCAGCATGAACAACTGTTTACGGAACTAATAGCCGAATTTGAGGCTCCTGCCTTCACAGAACTTGATGATGAAACCGGTGCTGCTATTGAGGGGGGCGCTAACCTGGAACTCTACGATACAGATGATTTTAAGCAGTTGCTAGGCTCTTTCAATTCTGGCGGCAAACCACGGCTGATACATAACGACCAAATTAGCTCGATTATAGTCAGGGAAGGTCAATGGAGATTGTACGCCGATGCTAACTATAAGGGTTATGCTCAAACCTATGGACCTGATCAGGTTTTTATATTTACCACACCAGGAAAGTATGTACTTCCTCCTGGGCTTAATAACAAGGTCTCATCCTTCCAGCGAGTAGATTAACTCGCTCGCTAAGCACGTACTTTGGCGCTTGCTATATGCTCTGAACTGGTAGGGGCAAAACATCCCTCGCCCCTATTTTTTGCCGACTTGCAATCAAACGATTCACACCCTGTCCGAATAGCGAACCATTGATTTATGCAGGTAAAGGCTTTAAAGAATGAAAACATAACTTCTTTAGTTATGTATAGAAAATAAGTTTTAAAACCTTGAATTTATAGGTTGAATCTCAGAACCAAATACTATTGCTATGAGTCTGCTTAATAAATAAACTCTTCCCGAAGCGTGAACGACCCTTGGGGTGGCTCCTGTGGAGCATTGCCCTTGTCGGTAAACAAATTAAGGGAAAACAAAAAAAGTTTCAGCGCACAAATGAAATACCAGATTGTTCTACAACACAGTGAAGAAGACTGTGGTGCTGCTTGTATTGCCACGGTTGCCAAACATTACGGACGCACTTTTGCCATCAGTCGCGTTCGGGAAGCAGTTGGCACGGGATCGCGGGGAACTAGCCTACTGGGTTTGAGACGGGGAGCAGAAGTTTTAGGATTTAATGCCCGCCAAGTCAAAGCTACCCCGCAACTACTCGACTCTTTGCATAAAGTTTCTTTGCCTGCCATCATTCACTGGAAAGGTCATCATTGGGTTGTTTTGTACGGGCAAAAAGGGAAGAAATACGTAATTGCCGATCCGGGGAGCGGTATTCGTTACCTTACCCGTGAGGAGTTAGTTAAGGGTTGGGGTAATGGCGTGATGCTGTTGTTAGAACCAGATGACAGCCGCTTTTACCAACAACCGGAAGATCGAGTTGGCGGGTTTGGGCGTTATCTGGTGAGGGTTTGGCCCTATCGCTTTATTCTCGCCCAAGCAATTGGCATTAATATCGCGATCGGACTACTGTCCCTCGCCTCCCCGTTGATGATGCAACTTCTGACCGACGACGTGCTGGTACGGGGAGATACCCAACTGCTGACTACTGTGGCAATTGGGGTGATTACCATGAACTTATTTAGAAGTGCCATTGGGTTGGTACAATCTCACCTGATTGGTCACTTTGGTCAACGGCTGCAATTAGGGTTAATTCTGGAATATGGGCGAAAACTTCTGCACTTGCCTTTGGAGTATTTTGAAGGACGGCGCAGTGGAGAAGTTGTCAGTCGCATTGCTGATGTTAATGCCATCAATGCTTTAGTTTCCCAAATTGTCCTCGGTTTGCCCAGCCAATTTTTTATCGCCTTGGTTTCTTTAGGCTTAATGCTGTTTTACAGTTGGGGACTGACTCTGGCTTCCTTAGCTGCCTTTGTTATTGTTACAGGAATTAACCTGCTTTTTCTCCCCGCCTTGCGCCAGAAAACTCGCAATCAAATTGTCTTGGGTACAGAAAACCAGGGCTTTCTTGTCGAAACCTTTCGCGGTGTTCAAGTGCTAAAAACTACCCAAGCTACTCCTCAAGCTTGGCAAGAGTATCAGAGCAATTTTGGTCGTCTTGCTAACTTAGGCTGGAGTACGATGAAGTTGGGGCTTTACAGTAGCACAATCACCAGTATTCTTTCCACTTTCACTAGTATTGCATTACTATGGTTAGGTAGCTATTTAGTGATTAATCGTACATTAAGCATTGGTCAGCTGCTAGCTTTCAACGGCTTGAGTGGCAACTTTCTCGGCTTTTTGGGTTCAGTCATTGGATTAGTTGATGAGTTTATCACTGCCCAGATTGTCATCCAACGCTTGACAGAGGTGATTGACGCTACTCCAGAGGATGAAAACGACTTCAAAAAGCCCATAGCAGAAATTCCTGGTGATGCGGATATTACTTGCACCAACCTTAACTTCCACCATGCAGGTAGAGTTGACCTCCTGCAAGATTTTTCCCTGACTATACCTGGTGGTCAAGTGACTGCGCTGATTGGTAAATCTGGCTGTGGCAAAAGTACCTTCGCCAAACTGATTGCTGGATTATACTCCCTTCAGTCTGGTAATATCCGCTACGGCATCTATAATCAGCAAGACCTTTCCCTAGAATGTCTGCGACAGCAGGTGGTGCTAGTGCCTCAAGAACCTCATTTCTGGAGTCGCTCAATTATTGAAAACTTCCGCTTCAGTTATCCGAACATCAGTTTTGAAGAAATTGTCAGGGCTTGTCAGATAGCTGGTGCAGATGAGTTTATCAGTAAATTGCCCGATAAGTATCAAACTGTTTTAGGTGAATTTGGAGCAAATCTCTCTGGTGGACAACGGCAAAGACTAGCCATAGCCAGGGCGATAGTGACTGAGCCGCCTGTGCTTATTTTAGACGAATCCACTGGCGCTCTCGACCCAGTGAGTGAAGCCGAAGTGTTAGATAAATTGTTATACTACCGAACCGGAAAAACCACAATTATGATTAGCCATCGCCCCAAAGTGATTGGTCGAGCAGATTGGATTGTACTGCTTGAGGAAGGGCGTTTGAAAATTCAAGGCACTCCACAGGAACTGCGGCTTGTTCCTGGTAACCACTTAGACTTCTTAGAAGACTTTGCCGTATCAAGAAATGGTTTGGTGGTCAAATCTTGTCATTCTGAATCTAACGGCAAATCTCCCGCAATCAGTAAATAATACCATCATGCTTAGTCACTTCAACTCAGCAGACTCTCTTCCAATTATTGAAGAAAACGAATTTCTACCACCAATTAGTCGTTGGACTACTTTTGGTGGACTGGTTATGCTTAGTGCTGTCGTTGTTGCTGTTGCTGTTGCTTCTGTGACAAAATACAAAGTCACTGTCAAAGCACAGGCGAATATCCGTCCGACTGGTGAATTGCGGATTGTTCAAGCTTCAACAGAAGGTCCAGTGATGCGGGTTTTGGTTCAAGAAAATCAAGTTGTCAAAAAAGGAGATGTCATTGCTACTATCGACGCCAGTCGCCTTCAAACCAAAAAGAGCCAACTACAAAGCAACATCCAGCAGTCCCGATTACAACTCGTTCAACTCAACGCCCAAATTAGTGCTACGGGGAGCCAAATCAGAGCCGAAACTGACCGTATCAATCGCCTTGTCGCTGCGGCTGAAGCAGAATTAAGCGGTCGTAGTCGTGAATATCAAGATAAAAAAATTACCAGCATCGCTGAAGTCCAAGAAGCCGAGGCGAATGTCAAGATAGCCCAGAAGGAATTGCAAAAAGCGTTTGCAGAGTTAAAGTCAACTCAAGCGAACTTAGGGGCAGCAGTTGCCACCTTATCAGCAGCTCAGTCAAAGCGAAACCGATATCAAAAAGTAGCCAAACAAGGAGCTCTTTCTCAGGATCAATTCGAGGAAGCACAACTCGCTGTTAGTCAACAAGAACAAGCAGTAGAGGGGCAAAAAGCAGCTATTGAGGCGCAAAAACAAACAATTGAGCGGCTACAACAAGCTGTCTCAGCAGCTATTGCTAGAAGACAGCGTGCTTCTTCTGCTCTCAATCCTAGTAACGCAGAAGTGGCGATCGCCGAATCGCGCATTGCCCAAGAAAGAGCCAGTCTTAAAGCCAACGAAGCATCTTTAGAAAAACAACGCAAAGCCCTCATCCAGCAACAGATTGAAATTCAGCAAACAATTGAGCGTGACATCCGTGAACTTCAACAAGTGGAAATTGACCTTAGCCAAACCGCCATTACTGCCACATCTGATGGTATCATATCTAAGATGAACCTGCGAAACTCTGGTCAAACTGTGCGTCCAGGAGAGGAAATAGCACAAATTGTCCCTAGTCATGCTCCTTTGGTAGTCAAAGCAATGGTGGCATCACAGGAGAAAAGCAAGTTGAAAGAAGGTCAAAATGTTCTCATGCGGGTTTCTGCCTGTCCTTATCCAGATTACGGCACTCTTAAAGGTCAGGTCAAAACAATTTCCCCAGATGCTTTCTTCCCTCAAAGCAATGGTACCACTACAGTTACCCCTGCAACAGCGACAACCCAAAAAGCAGTTGGTGTTGGTGCTTTTTATGAGCTCACAATTGAGCCAGAAAGCCTATCTTTACACCAGGGCGAAAAACAGTGTTCTGTCCAATTGGGAATGGAGGCTACAGCTGATATTATTTCCAAAGAAGAGACTGTACTGCAATTCTTTTTAAGGAAGGCAAGGTTAATTGCAGACCTGTAACAATAGTTGTCGGTTAAGCCCTAAATTAAAATTTGGGCGCTCAAGCTGTGAAATGGTTTCATAGCGAGAAACCATCGTAGTATTGAGACCTCTAAGAGGATGTTTGAAAAGTGGTTTGTTGTAATTTCAAGCACTGGTTGATCCCCCCTAGCCCCCCTTAAAAAGGGGGGAAAATCTTCAACGGTCCCCCTTAAAAAGGGGGATAATGGTGGATGTGAAATGTGCATGCTACTGACGAGAAGACTTTTAAAACATTCTCTAAGGTTATGCAAAAGAAAATTGCAGCACTTCCTATAAAAGTACTGCAATTACTGAGTAAACACACACAACATGAAAGCTAAAATTTTAACGGAATTTTGATGAGTTTTAACGTCTGAAATCCAAGACGTGCATACATTATTAGAATCAGTTTTAAAAAGAACAAACACAGAGGAAATTTTTCTAAAGTCATCTTTTAACAATTAATCTTTTACTTTCGCAGAATCCATTCTCCAGATTTTTTCTAGAAATTCAACATCGGAAAGGTTCTTCGATTTTGGTTTGGATGTTGCGGCTTCAAAAACTCCTTTGATAATTGCAGATATTACCAAAATAATAGCTACCCCACCTACATAATCAAAGACAGGCTCAGATGCAACTTTCTGCACAAATGTAGGTGCAACTTCTGTCTGCTGTTGATTCATGGCAATTAAAGCTTTTTTATAGGCAATAATATTTATCTGTGGATCTAAAAAGCTCATGCTCTCCTCCTCTAAGTCACTTTACTATGGGTAAACATCCCTTCCATTAACTTACTAGGGGAAGTTCTAGAGGTTTATGCAGGAAAAGAAAATTTTTTCCTGATTTTTGTTTGAGAGGATGTATGGGGTTGTTTGAAAAGTCCTTTCATCAGTAGCATGCACATTCAAGATCCACCATTATCCCCCTTAAAAAGGGGGACCGTTAAAGATTTTCCCCCCTTTTTAAGGGGGGCTAGGGGGGATCGATAAGTGCTAAAATCACAGCCAACTACTTTTCAAACAACCTCTAAGGGGTTGACTTACGAGGGGTCATCAAAGTTCGTAATCAGGGCTGTTCGCGTAGCGAGCCGTTAGGTAAGCCTTGAGGATTAAAGGGAGTTCCAAATAAAAAAGTCGGACAATATTTCTTGTGGTACGGGCGTCCTCGCCCGTGAACGAGCGGAGGTGGCTCGTGTCCCCCGCACCTTGTAGACCTACGCAAATCATTAAGGCGATCGCGCTGATGCAAATAATACCATCATGATGTACATTATTATGTACATTGTCCGTTAGTATTCCTATTCATCAAATAGAGTATATTTTTTTCTCAAATTTTATTTGAATTGAAGATAAGTTAAACCGGGCGAAAAGATGAATATTTCCTCCATCAAACCCTACATTGAGCTTTTATCAAACTATCTGTTGATACAAAGAGTGTGGGTGACTTTTTTAACTTTCACTCTCCTTTCCAGCATCGCCTTGCAACTTATCAATCCCCAAATTATAGGTTACTTCATTGATACAGCTGTTGCTGGCGGTTCTACCCAAAAACTTTATACGGCTGCTGTTGTCTTTATCGGCGTCGCCCTTTTTAACCAACTTTTCTCGATTTGTACAACCTATTTAAGCGAAAATGTTGCTTGGACTGCTACTAACGCTCTCCGTAGTGACTTAGTGACCCACTGTCTTCACCTCAATTTTTCCTTTCACGAATCACGCACTCCTGGCGAACTCATCGAACGAGTTGATGGGGATGTGAACGCCCTCTCGCGTTTTTTCTCACAGTTAATCATTAACATTGTGGGTAACGTTATTTTACTTTTGGGTATTTTGGTCATTCTTTTTTTCCAAGACTGGCGTGCAGGTACTTGCTTGAGTATATTTACTTTTATTGCCCTCCGTATTCTTTTAGGTCTGCGTCCCCTTGCTATTATCCCTTGGGAAACTCATCGTCAAGTCAGTGCTGAGTTTTTCGGCTTTATTGGCGAACATATCACAGGTACGGAAGATATCTGGGCTAATGGTGCTGTAAACTATGTCATGTACCGCTTTTATCAATTTTTGCAACGCTGGCTCTCTATCTATCGTCAAGCTCGTCTTGCTGCAACGACTTTGTGGGGGACTACAGTAGGTTTGTTTACACTAGGTAATGCCTTAGCTTTGGGGGTAGGTGTTTATTTGTGGAATCAACAAGCCATTGGTATTGGTACAGTGTATGTACTGTTTTATTATACTAATTTGTTACAAGACCCAATTGAAAAAATCCGGCAGCAGTTAGAAGATTTTCAACAGGCAGAAGCGAGTATTTATCGCTTGAGGGCATTATTACAAATGCCAAGACAAGAGGATAATGGCGATCGCACACTTGAAGTTGGGGCGTTATCGGTAGAGTTTGACAATGTTTTCTTTAGTTACGAATCAAGTCATGTTGGCGAGTGTGAATCGACTCCATGGGTACTTAAGGATATTTCCTTTTATCTACCACCCAATCAAGTCTTAGGAATATTGGGACGCACAGGAAGCGGTAAAACCACCATCACCCGTCTGCTGCTAAGATTTTACCAGCCTCAGTTAGGTTGTATCCGTCTGAACGGTACACCAATTCATGAAATATCCTTGACAAAATTGCCGCAGTATGTAGGTCTTGTTACCCAAGATGTACAACTATTTCAAACCACGGTACGTAACAATTTAACCTTTTTCAATCCAAACATTAGTGATGAACAAATTTTTGATGTTCTACAAGAATTAGGACTCTTGGAATGGCTTTTTTCACTCCCCAACGGGTTAGACACTCCCTTAACATCAGATAGTGGGGGACTTTCCGCAGGACAAGCGCAGTTACTTGCTTTTGCACGAGTTTTTCTCAAAAACCCTGGTTTAGTCATTCTTGATGAAGCTTCTTCCCGTCTCGACCCCAAAACCGAAACTTATCTCGAAGCAGCTATTGACAAATTGCTTGCAGGACGGACTGCAATTATTATTGCCCACCGCCTCCAAACATTACAACGAGCTAATCAAATCTTGACTTTAGAAAACGGCAAAATTGTTGAATATGGCTCGCGCTCAGATTTAGTTAACAATCCCCATTCCCAGTTTGCCCAGTTTTTGCAGAGTGATTTCATTAAGAAATAATGGTAACTAACAAGCTCAACGTTTGGCAACTTTTGTGGCAAATGGTTTGCTACACCCCCAGGCTTTACTTGATTGATGCTTTTTTTTGGCTTTTCATTATGGGGCTTCCCATCGTACCGGGATTAATTATTCGTGAATTTTTTAACACTCTTAGTCATAAATCTCCACTTGGCTTTTCTCCTTTCACCTTAATTGTCCTGTTGTTAGTCACTGGCGTAGGACGAGTGGTGTTTATTTTTATCGGTCGTCTGACAAAAACTCAACACCGCTTTACTATGAGTGCTTTACTGCGTCATAATTTGTTGAAAGCTATTCTCAACCGTCCCGGTGCTATTCCCTTACAACGTGAAAACCAAAGCCAAGAAACCGTGAGTCCGGGAGAAGTGATTAGCTATTTCCGAGATGATATTGGACTTATTGAAAATAACATAGTAGGGACATCTGAGATTTTTGATTCTGGTATTTTTGCCTGTATTTCCCTTATTATTCTTGCCAAGATTAACTGGCAAATAACCGTCTTGGTATTTCTCCCTCTGGTAATCATTATAATTGTAATTCAACAAACAGAGAAGCGCATTAAGCGCTATCGTCGTGAGAGCCGTATGGCTACAGAAAAAGTGACGGGACTGATAGGAGAAATATTTAACTCAGTACAAGCAATCAAGGTGGCGGGTGCAGAAACTTCAGTTCTCAATCATTTTCGACAACTCAATGAAAAACGCCGCCAAGCAATGTTAAAAGACCAGTTGTTTACTGCTATTTTGAATTCTAATTTTCAAGGTTTGCTGAAACTGGGAACGGGAGGAATTTTACTTCTGGCTGCAACTTCACTACAACAGGACACAAATAGCCTCACTGTTGGGGATTTTGCATTATTTGTCTATTATCTCGGTTTTGTGACTGAATTTGTCACTTTCTTTTCCACATTTATTGCTTGGTCTAAACAAACAGAGGTGTCGTTTGAGCGGATGACAGATTTAGTAGCAGATAAGAATAATTCTACTTTGACACTAGTCAGTTCTCAACCCCTTTATTTAAGCAATCTTTGGGGAAAAGAAGAAAAATTACCATTGGTTGAAGCTCCCCCAAAACAAACCTTTTCTCAGTTACAAGAGTTAACTATTGAAGGTCTGACTTATCATTATCAGGGAACTGACCGAGGAATTAAAGATATTAGTCTCTGCTTACAACGGGGTAGTTTGACTGTTATTACTGGGGGTATTGGTTCGGGGAAAACAACTTTATTGCGGGTTTTGCTGGGATTGTTACCTCTACAAGCAGGTAATATTTATTGGAATGGTTCGCTAGTGGATGACCCTGCTCACTTTTTTGTACCTCCCCGCAGTGCTTATACACCACAAATTCCGCAACTTTTTAGTCAGACACTGCGAGACAATCTGTTACTTGGTTTGCAAATAGGAAAAGATAATATTGAAAAAGCACTTTATAACTCCGTATTTACCGAAGATGTGGCTGGGATGCCTTTGGGCTTGGAAACCCTTGTCGGACATAGAGGCGTTCGCCTTTCTGGCGGTCAGTTACAACGGGCTGCGATCGCTCGTGCTTTGATACGTCAACCAGAATTGTTAGTGTTCGATGATATTTCTAGCGCCTTAGACGTACAGACAGAGGAAAAACTGTGGTCGCGTTTGTTGGATAAGCAAAACTCAACCACTTCTGATTGGCAACCCACTATCCTAGTCGTGTCCCACCGTGAGTGGTTACTCAATCGTGCCGATCGAGTTATTACTCTTAAGAAATATGGGGTGTAGGGTGTAGGGTGTAACTACAGGCGAGTTCTTTTCAAAACAATTAAACTTAGCTAACTTGGTATAAGAAAGTTTCTTTCTTAAGCTATGCAAGTTTGCCAAAACCCTGATTGCTCAAATCCTTTTAACTCTGACGGAAACAAATTCTGCACGAGTTGTGGTTCTTGTCCCCTGAGCAATATGTTGAGAAACCGCTTCCGTATCCAAGCAGTTATTGGTGCAGGTGGGTTTGGCAAAACCTATCTAGCACAGGACACTGATAGATTAGATGCAGCTTGTGCGATTAAGCAGTTTTTCCCACAAGTCCAAGGAACAGGAGCACGTACTAAAGCAGCGCAATTGTTTAAGGAAGAAGCAAAACGGCTGTTTGAGTTAGGAGAGAGCCATACTCAAATTCCTAAGTTGTTGGCTTACTTTGAGCAAGGTTCAAGCCTATTCTTGGTACAAGAGTTTATCGAAGGTGAAACTCTCTCAACGGAACTTCAGCTACAGGTGTTTAATGAAAGAAGAATCCGCCAACTTTTAGCGGATTTACTACCAGTTTTGCAATTTATTCACGAGCGTAATATTATTCATCGAGATATTAAACCAGAAAATATCATTCGTAGGAAAAGTGACGGGAAGCTGGTTTTGATTGACTTTGGCGGTGCAAAGCAAGTCACGCAAACCAGTTTAGCCCGACAAGGAACGGGGATTTACACGATTGGTTACGCACCAAGCGAACAAATGGCAGGTTATGCTTGTCCAGCCAGTGATTTATATGCACTGGGTGCGACTTGTGTACGACTGTTAACGGGATGTTTGGCTATACAAGATGACTATGGTAATGTCGATGACCCTCTTTATGATTTTATCAATGCTGAGTGGTTATGGCGAGAACGTTTAAATGAGCAAGGAGTCACACTCAGCGATGAGTTGGGAAGAGTTCTGGATAAGTTGCTGAAATATTTGGTCAGAGAAAGGTATCAATCAGCAGCTGAGGTTTTGCAAGATTTGAACACCACTATATCTTCTGTCTCTTGTGTTGACCCAACTATTCTGACAATTTCACAATCAACTCTTTCTCCCTCTCAAAAGAATTGGGGAGAACTTACCCTACAAACCTTTAAGTTTGATGTCATTACAGTCAACGCAAGTGGTAGAGAAATTAGATGCGATCGCCATCAAGCAGAGTTCTTTACTGAAGACTTGGGTAACGAGGTCGTTCTGGAAATGGTACAGATACCAAGCGGTACCTTTATCATGGGTTCAGATGAGCATAACTCAGCAAAGCCACGCCACAGCGTAACAGTAAAACCCTTTTTTATGGGTAAGTATCTTGTAACTCAAGAACAGTGGAAAGCAGTAATGGGAAATAATCCATCATACTTTCGAGCGATAAAGCGACCTGTAGAGAAAGTATCTTGGAATGATGCTGTAGAGTTTTGCCAGTTGCTATCACAAAAAACAGGTAAGACTTATCGCTTACCTAGCGAAGCAGAATGGGAATATGCTTGTCGTGCGGGAACGACGACTCCTTTTCACTGTGGCGAAACAATAACTGCTGATTTAGCAAAATATAATGGAGGATACTCCTACGCCTCTGCACCCAAAGGAGTAAATCGCAAAGAAACAACACCAGTAGGCTGTTTTCTACCTAATGCCTTTGGTCTATACGATATGCACGGGAATGTCTGTGAATGGTGTGCCGATCCTTGGCATAGTGATTACAATGATGCACCTTCTGATAGCAATGTTTGGGAGTCTGGAGGGATTGACAGATATCGCTTGCTGCGTGGTGGTTCATGGTACGTTAATCCTGAATACTGCTGTTGTGCGTATCGTCTCAGCCTCTCTCCTAGCTACTGCAACAACGATACCGGATTTCGGGTTGTGTGTTCCTAGAAAATGACCGATCGCACTCCCTCACTTAGTGCTGGCGATCTTAATAAGTAATGAGCGTTTTGCCCAGCCAATGGTATTTTAATGACCGCAGCTTGTAGTTCAATTGTATTTTCTCAGGGAAGTTTAACTTGCAAGCAACTTTTCAACTGCAACCCGTGTTCTCTGGGAGTTAACGTCACGTGAAGGTAATTGATGCAGGCTCCAGTGTATGATGTGTTCAAAGCGATCGCCTTTCTTTAAAAGACGTAGAGGAGAAAGAAGTTCTAGTTCGCTGTAGGCAATTTTAGAATCGCCTTGACTGTAAACTTCTACGGGAAAACCACCACCAACAGCACCATCCGGGTAATTTCCAGGCGGACGCTCAGAGCGTTCAACCATTGCAATGCCATCTTTGACAGCTGCAAGCGCTGCAACTGGAGAATCAGCGCCTATTTTATAGTCATTGTCAATAGAGGGACGTAACTGTAACAAGGTTGGCGTCATGTATACCACAGGCGAACCATTTTTCACGGGTGTAATCCAGTGAAAATTTTGCTTATATGGGCTTTTAGGGTTTAATGGAACGAATATAGCATCCGGTGACATAATTTGGGTAACATTCCAAATTGATAGGAGCAACAGTTCTCCCGTGACTTTTTCTACAGTTTGCTGGATTGTAAAGTCTCCATTCTTTTCAAACCAATATTCTCTCACTGTCCTAGCACCCATTCCAGAAGTGACTTCACTTGTGGTTTGTAAATGACCGTTAGAAAGAATTCTGGCTTTGTGAGGACTACCATCCCATACTTCATCGGGAGGCCAATCTCTTCCACTCATCGCAGACCACCACAGTTGTGGAGCAGCCCACGTCTTATCACCGCCCCAATTTCTCCATTCGTTTTTGTTAAAGTTTTTTTGGGTAGAATTCCATAGAACGTTAGAACTACCTACAAAGCCATAACGCATGACTCGACCGATTTCGGGGACAATAACGGCTTCAGTGCGACCATCACTGAGTCGATAAGCAGTACGCCCATCGTAAATTATAGAAGTTATTTGATGGGTAGACTGTGTTGTCTTTGACTCAAGAGCTTGGTTGTGGAATGCGATCGCGCTGATGCAAATGAATGCGATCGCGATGCACATAATAACATGCCATTGTCTCTTAGTATTTCTATTCATCAATTGTTGTTGTGTTGAGTTTATCTTTGCTGTAATTTCATAAAACAACCAATTTAGTTTCGTAAATTTACTCATTTAAACAACGCAAAATGTTATATGTATTGCCATAAGGTATCATTCTCATAAAACTCCATGAGTGGTTAGACTGTAGATGTTTTTAAGATATAAAATTTATATTATAGTTAGAGTTGCTCTATGCAGCCTGTCATTAACTGTACTGTCCGCAGTATTTGGTTACAGCCTGACTGAAGCAAGGAATAGTTCAAGGTTTCAATTCTCAAAGTCTAGTTTTCAATCCAGCCTGACTTCAGCCAAACCAAGCAACACTAACGACAAAAAAAGTTTACAAACAGTTCTTGCTCCTAACACCAAGTTAGAAAAGGTAGCTGGTGGCTTTCAGTTTATTGAAGGACCTGTTTGGCTCCCTCAAGGTTTTCTACTGTTTAGTGATATTCCTGCTAATAGCATCTATAAGTGGGTACCGAATAAAAAACCAGAAGTATTTCGCCGTCCTTCTGGTAACACCAATGGTAATACCTTAGACCGAGAAGGACGCTTGATTTCGGGAGAACACAGCAATCGTCGCGTATCTCGTACGGAGAAGGACGGGAAAATTGTGACACTAGCTAGTCAGTATGAGGGAAAACGTCTAAATAGCCCAAATGACCTTGTGGTTAGGTCAGATGGAAGTATTTACTTCACTGACCCTCCGTACGGTATCGAGAAAAAGCAAGAAGAACTGGGTTTTTACGGCGTTTACCGACTAACACCAGATGGAAAACTAACCCTACTGGTGAAAGATTTTGTACGTCCTAATGGAATCGCCTTCTCACCGGATGAGAAAAAACTATATGTGAATGATTCAGAGAAAGGTCATATTCGTGTGTTTGGTGTTAAACCGGACGGTACTCTGGACAACGGGCGACTCTTTGCAGAACAAAAAGACCCTAGTCAAGATGGTGTACCAGATGGTATGAAAGTGGACATACAAGGTAATGTATACAGTACTGGACCTGGAGGGGTATGGGTTTTTTCTCCATCGGGTAAACTTTTGGGTGTGATTGAAGTCCCGGAGGCTCCAGCTAATATGGGATGGGGCGATCGCGATTACAAAACACTCTACATGACAGCGAAAACTAGCCTTTACCGCATCAGGCTCAAAATCCCAGGAATCAGACCGGGTCAGAATAATTTGTAATTCGTCAGCTAACCGATTACGCGTAAACGACGTGATTTTGGAGAAGGGACGATTTTTCTGACTTTACCATCACCCTTAGATGTAACGTAAAGTTCTCCCTTTTGGTCTACTCCGAACCGGACATCTGAGCGAGGTTTGCCAATTATCCTTAAAAAGGAGCGCTCTTTTCTACCCTGAAACAGTCTGAGTTCTTTTATTGTTGCTTGTTTACCTTCAACTAAATCATCCACAGGTACATGAAAAAATCTTCCATCATGACCAAAGTCAGCAAACACATACTGACCTACTAATTCAGGAATAGCTTTACCCCGATAAACAAAACCGCCTGCGATCGCAAAAGCGTAAAATTGAGATTTTGGAATGTTTGGGGGTCTGTCATGGTCGTATTGTGCGACAGGGTAAGTGTAGTTAAAATCAGCATCATTGGCTGGTAATTCAGAAAGGACATTTTCGTTATCGTCATTTATCACCCAAGTACCCTCTCGTTCACCCCAGCCATAATTTGCTCCTTTCTTACCAAGATTCACCTCCTCTATAAAAGCCTGACCTACGTCAGCAATCAGCATTTTCCCGTCACCACCAGTATCCCAACTAAAACGATGGGGATTACGCAATCCATAGACCCAAATTTCTCCTAATGTATGAGGGTTACCATCGTTCACAAAAGGATTATCAGAAGGGATACCATACTTCTTATTAGTGCTATTGTTACCCAGAGGATCGATGCGTAGGATTTTGCCGAGTGGTGTAGCCAAATCCTGTCCCATATCCAGAGGGTCTGTATTGCTGACAGGAAAGCCATCACTTCCACCATCAGCTAGGGCAATATAGAGCATACCATAATCTGCATCACCAGGTTTGGCATTAGGATTAAAGCCCAATTGTCCTGTATTATGATCTGGATAGGGCTGTTCAATGCGAAGGATTTCGCGCATTTTTCCAGCAAAAGTGTTGGCGAAAGGGTCAGTCGCAGTCCATTCGCGAATCACATCATGGTGAGAACTTCTAATTTCTTTTTTATCACTATCAATAATTTTCTTATTTACTGGAAAATCAGGTATTCCAGTAAATTTTCTTTCACTGGTTACTGTATAGAAAAGCCCATTTTTAGTAAACTCTGGGTGAAAAACAAAATATGTAAACCCTTGTTGAGGAGTCTCGTCATGAAATCTTCCACCCAGTATCTTTGTCATATCCATATAAACAATAGCAGTCCGGTTAATAATGACATAGAGTTTTCCATGAGTATCATTAACAAACAATCGTTTACTACCATCATTAGCGTGAGCCAGTAAGTTCAATCGAGCCGATTTTCGTTCTCCTTCACCACTATTGGGAATTTTCACAACTTCCTCTAAAGCAACGCTAAGAGTTGACTTTTCTATTTGTTGGGGAATAGGGTTATTTGTGATGGTGGCAAAGGCAATATTGGAGAAGTTAACTGTCAATAAAAAGACAATAGAAATCCAATAGAAAAAAAAGGATTTGTTCATAGAGATTTTGGTGACAGTTGTCTGGTTTGAGGTTGTTCCGCTACTTTTATGGAGAATTAACAGTAAAGTGCCAGTTTAATAGACTGCGTAATCGAAAATTTTTAAAGTTACGAAAGCCATATCCAAGTCTTTTAATTAACTTAAGTTTATTATTAATTCCTTCAACCGGGCCACTTGCAATACTACTCGGTTAAGGGGAAATGAGGGGTGAATTAAAGATTTTCTTGTTCGCGTCGATAATTCGAGAACAAAATAAATGAATAAGAGACCTGTACTGAGAGAATCTAGCTCTGTCAAACAAACCCGATTATTAATTGATAGTATCTACTGAAAGCGTCAACCATAAAAATTCCGACCACTTCGATCCCAACCACGATTCCAAGTCCATATCTTGAGCTTGATAACGTAAGATAAATCTTCTCAATCTCCCGGCTTCCTGCCTGATATCTTCATCTATGTGTATTATTTTAAATTTTTTATTAATAAGAGAATCAAACTTAATCAACACATCATCAGAAACCTTCATTTCCTTAAGCAAAGCACGAATATTTTCATAACCATCATTGATGATATAAGTCTCTACGAAAGTATCGTCCACGAACTCTCGAATCTTTTTGTCGTGCTGTTCTTTGAGCTGAAGTCGATCAACCCCCGTGTTAGGTACCCGTCTCATTATTAACTCCAAGAGAAGGGGTATACTAAATATTACCTTCACGTTACTTAAATCACAATCCAAGTTGCTCATTCTCAATCTTAGTGCTATCTTTTAGATTCTCTTGGCTGATTAGTCTGATTAACCTTGAGTGCAACTCCTCCAGGGTTATGCTGATTAGTCTGATTATGGGATTTTGGAGTCTCCTCTGTGGATACCAATCGTTGTAATTCGTCAAGTGCATCCCAATCACTTCCTGATTGTCCAGAGGTGTCAGTGTCAGAAGAGTTCAAACAGTCGTATACACCTTCATAAGCATTTTCGATGGTATATACACCAACTTGCTTTACCTCTTTGACTATGAACTTGTCATCCTTAGGTCTAATTCCGCTTGGATCTATCATAATCTTAATCCCCTATCTTAATATTCCTGATAAAATACTAGCTCCTATCATTATACGGCGTATACTGGGATAAACAACCATTTTTACAACCGTTTTTCCTTCTTTCTTCTCCAATATATCCTGAATAGGAGTGGTGGTATCTATAGATAGAATTCCAATAAGAGCATATTGGTCTATTATGCCTTGTAAATTTTGATAACTGGAATTTTGAAAGTTTTCATATTGTTCATCTGTAAGTTCCGTAATTACTTTCCAGTCAAAAATGGGAACAACAACTGTAGTCTTTTTATCCTTTGGTATTTTGTTGACTTGAGCTTTGGTGATATTATATTCAGAAATGTTTCTTCTAAGAATTTCAATATCTTGAAAAGTAGGTTTTCGATTATTCCAACTCTCTGACCAAGCTCCTCCGTTATTTATTTCTATTTCCCAATCAATATCTGGATCATCATCCATACCATATTGATACACAATAGCCAATTTTCCTTCGTCAGTTGGCAACATAATATAGGAACGACAATTACTGAGACTTTGACTTTCTTCCAGTTCTCTCACAACTGTTTTTAATATAGGTTGAACTAGACGAGGAGGAGCATATTGGGATTTTCTATCTGAAAAAACAATACCCTACATTCCACATCCTGTAGTGTCACAGAATTAGCTTGAGTATCGTGACCGCAACATGGACGATGTGAGGTTGTTCATATAGTCAAGCTTGAATATTTCACGCATTTACTTAACGCATTTACATTGATAGCGTCTTAGGCTTGAATTTTTCGGCTCATGATTTTTTTACTTTGATTCGCTCTTGCTATAACCAACGTAGTATTACTCCCTTTCCGCACCCAAGATTACCGGTGTTCTCTTAGTCTCTTTCCTCTGTGTCCTCTGCGGTTTTTAATTTCGGTAATCTTATACCGAGAAGGGAGTAATTCAGCATATCAGCGCTTTCTATATAGAGCCAAGGGAGCAGTTACAAATTATTTTTCAGCCAATCTCCGATGCCATAAGGGTCATCTAGTGGGGATGAAACATGTTCGTGTTGAATCTGCCAGCAACCTACCTCATTTTTACACAGAACAAAAGTAGCACGAAACTTTCTTTGGATATATTGACCTTTTACATTTACTGTCAGTAACACTATTCCCGCTACCCAAGCTAAATGCTCAGCTTCGTTAGTAAAAGGACCTTCTACCCACTCAATTTTTTCCACCTTAAGTACAGAGTTACAAAAGTCCTGCCAACCCTTAGCAATGTTAGTATACCCAATGGTAGAGTAACGAGGTCCTTCCACAAAAACGTAAGTATCTTCTTGAGGAATGTAATTCTGGCAAATCTGAACTACTTCTTGCTGAAGAATAGCGCGATAAAAACTATCAATTTGGTTTACAGCAGTTGTCATTATTATGTATTTCCTAATTCTTCTGCAATATCTTCTATATCTCTGTTATTTTCCGGATTTTCCAATGCCTCAAGTTCTTGTTGGATGATGCGAAGTATACGGGCTATATACTCCTTGTGCCATCGCTGACGTTCTTCAGATAAAGTTTTACTTGGTTCATAAGCATCAATTTCTGATTGAGTCAGTATGCCTTTAGCTGCTAGAATACGTTCTATGGTATCCAAACGCTCTCGTATCACTGCGTGTTCCATAGCTACAGCCAGAGTGATATTAAGTACTCGTTCAACGGCAGGATCGTTATAGAAATAGGGGCGTTTTCCTTTACTCTTATTGTTCGCTAACAGGATGTCATCAATATCTTGCATATAACTTCCTTTTTAATTGAGAAATCCACTATTTCCAGTAAGCGTTCAGTACTTTAGCCGTCAGTAGTCAGCTTGGAAAGACATTTCGGGCGTTCTCTAGGCGTTTTTGATCAGCTAATTAAACATCCTTATAGCTCATGAAAGCTGACGGCTGATAGCTGATGGCTGAACGCTTACCTATTTCCTAGCACCAAAAACATTCCACACAGGGGAACGTCCATAATCTTCTACAGTTTCATCTGCTTGTTGAGCATCTTCTATATCATTTTCTGCTTTAACACCTATTTGTATAAATGCATCACTTTGAAAACCAGCCTGAACCATAAGTTTTTTTACGTCTATATCATGCATCTTAGACCAAAATGGTTCATTGTTGTAGTAAGCATCCCAATCACGAATGAATTGCTCATATAGATCCATGTCTTGAGTATATTGCGGTTGCTCAATATGAAGGGTTAAACCACCAAATCGCAACATACGATAAATTTCTTCCATAATTTTATGAAGGGCTTGATAGGAAGTTTCATGCAAAAACATGGTGGTTTGTATCCAATCAAATGACTCGCTTGGAAATCCTGTATTTACACCATCCATTTGTATAAAGGTAACATTTTTTACTCCAAGGCTTTGACTACGAGCATGCCCATATCTCAACATAGGAGCAGCTACATCAATAGCGATGACTTCAGCATCAGGATAGGCTTGGGCTATGGGAATTACGTTATGACCCAATCCGCAACCGATATCAAGTATACGTTTGGGATAAAATATAGGATGCTCCTTTTTCAACCACTGTGCAATGGCTCTACCCCCTCCATCATTCATTCGTCCTAGTAAGCCAGCTGTTGTTACAAAGAGCCCAGAGTCGTAATTAGCAGCCGCAGTTACATCTCCTTCTACAAGTTCGGTGTAGTAACTACCAGGCATACAGTGATGATCCACCACCTGAACATAATGAGGGATATCCAAGTCTGGATTGAGTTTCAGCGTATCTTTACCTTGATTCACTCCCTGTGCTTTATCTGCAAGTTCATTTGCCTGACGCAATACCATTGAACGTCCTGCTTGCTGTCTCATTTCCATCGTAGCTCTACGTAAAGCGCTCCAATCCTGATAGTAAGGGTCTTTTTCCATAGCTTCACGTACTTCTTTCCGATTTTGAAAATCCCGACAGTGCTCTTGTTTGAAATTTGGACGAACACGTTTTTCATATATAATTTTGTTGCCGGGGGATATAATAGTTGCCAAGTGACGATTCAAATTCATGAGGAAATTGTAGCGGGCAACTTCATCATGCTTGGCTTCAGGAAATATTGTATGTTTTCCCACCATATTCCAAACAGGAGGTAGATTATTTCGGTTCATAATTATTTTTGCTTAACAATTTTTGAGTAATGGTAAATATTACCCCGCGCAAATTAACTAAGTATAGGTTTGGGCTGTTTATATTTTTGCAAATAAAACATACTTTGGCAATTTAGTCGAAATTTAGCGTTTACAAAAGGACAAGATGACACAAGGTTCAGAAAATACGTTAAAAGTTGCGCGTCAAGCATTTGAACAATTTAAGCATGGGTTGAATACTGGGGACTGGAACCAGTTTTTAGATATGGTTACGGAAGACTTTAGCTTTTGGTTTCCAATAGGTAAGTACCACGGCTTCCATAAAGGAAAACAGGAAGCTCAAGAGTTTTTCCAATATGTTTCAGAATGTTTTCAAGGTGACCTGAGTGTCACCTTAGACAGAGTGACAAGCAATGAAACAACGGTGGTTTTTGAATTCCGCGATGAGGGAAAGTTTCTAGGTGAACCTTACAAAAACCGAGTTGCAGTTTCCTTTGATGTGCGTGGCGACAAAATTTGCTACTATCGGGAGTACTTCGGTAGCGATGGGAAATCTAACTAACACTTGTATTGGATACATTAACTGTTCCTTATAGCGGAATAGGTGGATGGGGGTTTTTAATTTCTCTTCCCTACACCCCACACCCCACACCCTACCCCCTTTTCCTCTAGTTACTCTCAGCAGTTTTTTGACTGAGTTCCTTGCATTTTGCCTCTGCGGCTTGATACGCTTCTAGGTATTCTTTACCACCCAGCATAACATTGCCGTAGTACTCATAGGGTGGATCGCCGTAAACTGGTAGGGGATCATCTTCTGGATAATCTTCCTTAGATTCTTCAATAATCGCTTTCAGGTCTTTTACGGAAAAGCGTTGTGCTGGAAAGTACCAAATTTCTTCTGGTTTTTGATTGAGGTGTTTTAGTGTTGGATCGACAATGCAATTCTCCAGTTCGATCCAACCATGTTCGAGAATCTTGTATCGCCTGCCAGCAACCGCTAAAAACCCCTGCACATATTTTGCTCCCTCAGTTGCCAATGCTGCTTTATATGCATTCTCAAATGGGGCTTTAGCTTTACTTTTTATACGTTGAGCTATTTCAGTGGACAGTGCCTCATCTAACGGTAAGTTCATTAGCGGCTCATATTTTAGCAGAGACTACTACATAGTACCACAATGAATCTTTTATGTAAGCATTCAACTATCAACACTTCAATGGATATCAATACTGCTCGGACAAACGAAAACTAGAAACCCGGTTTCGCAGAAGTTACCGGGTTTCTAATTCTCGCTTATCTGAGCAGTATTGACTGTCAAGGGACTTCCAAGAAATAAATTATCCATCTTGTGGTACGGGCGTCCCCGCCCGTCCTTTGAATCTGTAGCGGCTCATGTCGCTCGTACCACAGATTTTTGGATACTTTTTTATTTGGAAGTCCCTTAAGAACTGTTCGCTGATTTAATTCTCTATAGACTTAGTAACTTCCATAATTTTTTCAAACAGAAAATTATTAGTTAAATTGATTAAAAGCGATGCTAATGGAGCGTTTTCAAAAGGAATTTGTTCAATTAAATCTAAAATCGAATCATCACTTCCTTGAGCGGCAGCTTGGTGTATTTGTCTGAGCAATTCAGGAGATATTTGAGATAAGTGAAACTGTAAATCTTCTGCTGGGAAAACTTCTTCCGTTGCTTTTCTATTTTCAGGCTTGAATGAATTATTGTCTTCTTCATAAAGATACTGTAAATCCAAACATTGACCAATCTTTTTTAGTAACAATTCTTCACGAAATGGTTTTTTTACAAAATCATTGCAACCTGCTTCAATCACCGACATTCTTTGTTCTTCAAAAGCACTAGCTGTCAGGGCAATAATAATAGTTTTGGGATTTCTTGCCTTAATCCGTCGTGTTGCTTCGTAGCCATCCATCACTGGCATCCGCATATCCATTAAAATCAGGTCTGGTTGCCAAGACTTCCATATTGAAATGGCTTGGAGACCATTTGCTGCTTCAGAGACATAAAAACCAATGGCTAACAGTAATTTTACTAGCAATAACCGACTATCTGCGGAATCATCAACCACCAAGATACGGTATGAGCGTTGATTTGGTGCTAAAGCAATAATTCGGTGTGGAACTTGGGTAGTGGAGATTTCACTTCTATTGGTAAGTGCAATCTGAATATAAAAAGCAAATGTACTACCTACACCTAGAGTACTGCGAACGCTAATCTCTCCTCCCATCAAGTGTACGTACTTTCGACAAATTGCCAAGCCCAGTCCTGTCCCCTGTTGCGATTGTCTCCCAGTTTCTGTTTGTCCAAACGCCTCAAACAGCAAGTCAATTTCAGCTGGTGGTATTCCAGGACCAGTGTCTTGAATCTCAAAGTATAGGGTGTGGGGTGTAGGGTATGGGGTGTGGGGGTTTGGATTTTCTCCACTTTCTATTCTCACCCGAAGTGTTACGCTGCCGATTTTTGTAAACTTAATAGCATTTCCCAAGAGATTGATCAACACTTGACGAAGTTTACTGGCATCTGCTTGTATGTACTGAGGGAGGTTTGGTTCTACTTCAAAAATAAGCTGTAAACCTTTAGATTCAGCTCGCAACTCTAACATATCTCGCAGACTAGATAATAGGTGAATCAGGTCAAAATTGCCGATATTTAATGTTGTTCTGCCTGCTTCAATTTTAGACATTTCTAAAATGTCGTTGATTAAATTGAGCAAGTGTTCTCCTGCACGATTGATAATTTCTAAGTTGTGCTGATTTTCCTCAGATAGCGTGCGATCGCGACTCATGAGTTGGGTGAAGCCAAGGATAGCATTGAGGGGAGTACGCAACTCGTGACTCATATTGGCTAAGAATTCGCTTTTTGCGCGGTTAGCAGCATCCGCAGCAATCACAGCTTGTTGTAGTGCTTGAGACTGCTTTTGAGTTTGTCCTAGTAATTCTGCTTGCTGTAATGCAACTCCCAACTGATTGGCAGTTTGCACGACGAGGTTAATTTCTCCGAGTTTCCACGTACGGGGGTTGGAATTTTGGTAACTTGCTAGCAGTCCCCAAAGGCGATCGCCACAGAATATGGGTACGGTAATATAAGCTCTAGCTTGAAAGCGTTCCAGAAGACTAATATAGCATGAGTTAAATCCAGCTTGATAAATGTCTGGAACACATAGGAAATTCGTACCACGGTTGTACACACCGCCTTGCGTTTCTTGCAGATAGGTATCCAAGACCAAGTTATCTTGACTATCTAACATTTGGACAATGCAGCGTTCGTCATCTACACTCTTAGATGTAAAGTTAGGGTCATTTTTGTGTTCTTCTATAACAGAAGTCCAACCCCTACCTACAGACTCAGCCACAAACTCACCGCTCCAGTCCGGCTTAAAGTGATATACAACTACGCGATCGCAATTAAGCAGTTGTCGTAATTCTTGTGTTGTTGCTGTAAAAATGGTTTCCAAATCTAATGTTTGGCGCATTCTTTGAACCATTTGAGATATGGCTCTTTCCCTTTCTGCTCCTTCTTGGAGCGCCACTTCTACCTGCTTGCGAGTGGTTATTTCTACCGCCACTGTACCCACACCAGAAGGTTGACCATCTTGACCTGGGATAGGAAAGTAAGAAACTAGGAAGTGGCGTACAGTATCTGGTTGCTGCAACGAATTAATGCTAATTTCTTGATTTATTATTGGTTGATTGGTTTCCAGTACCCGTTGATATCTTGGTTCTACCAATGGGCTGATGTGAGGACTGACCTCATGAATCTTCCTACCAATATGGTTTTGTACAGAGACTCCGTTCACCTCTGCTAACAGCTCGTTAATTTGCACGTATCGCAATTGCTGATCGACAATTTGCATACCGACAGGAGCACTGCTAAAAAAGGCATTGAAACGGGCTTCTCTTAATGCTAATTCTTTTTCTAAAGTTTTGCGTTCAATAGCGAGAGAAATAGCACCGACTACCGCTTGTAAAAATGCTATCTCTAATTTTTCCCATCCTCGTACTTCTACACAGTTATGAAGACCAATAAAACCTATAAACTCACCTTTAACAATAATTGGCAAGATAAGAATATAAAGACTTCCTTGAGGTTCTAAAATCCGACGTTCTGATTCGGGAAATTCTGCGACTATACCAGAAATTATCTCACCTTTTGATAGAATAGTAACCCATCTTGGGAAAAATTTATCATAGGAAAGATTTTGCAACATAGGATTATCGATTTCTGGCTGAATCCCATCAGCACACCATTCAGCCCGTTGATTCATCAGCAAGTTACCATTTGAGTTACAAGAGTTTTCAAAGATATGTATGCGACTTGCTGTTGAAACAGTTCCCACGATTTGCACAATTTTTTTATAACTTTTATGAAACCCATCAAAGCTTAGTAAAGATTGTTGAACTTCTACAAGGACTGTTAGGTAGCGTTCGCGGATTGTTTGAGTTTCTTCTCGAATTTGACGTTGTTTAATTTCATCTTGTAGTTGTGCATTTTGCTCTTTTAACTGTTTTTGCAGCTTTTGAATAGTAATTTGATTTTCTACACGTGCTAAAACTTCCTCAGCTTGCAATGGTTTAGTTATGTAATCAGCAGCACCTATTTTGAAAGCTTTGACTTTCTCGGCAATTTCATCTACTGCACTCAGAAAAATTATGGGAATATCACGAGTTTTTTCATGAGCTTTTAATTCTTGACAGACTTTATAGCCATTCATTCCGGGCATAAGAATGTCTAAGATAATTAAATTGGGTGGTGCAGCAAGAGCTGCATCAATAGCCAATCTTCCGGATTTTTCTTTTTGAACTTGGTAACCTTGACGAGTAAGAAGTCTAAATAAATACTGTAAAATTTCTGGTTGGTCGTCAACTAATAAAATTTTTATATCTTGAAAACTCTCATTCATAAATTCTGTTTTAAGCGTAGATACCTATAAAAAGGGGATACTTATATCTTGCACCTAGTTCAAGAACCGGATTTCTTGAGAATGACGACGCTAGCAAAGCCTAAGTTTTCATTAAGAAACCCAGTTTTTTAGGTCTTGTTGAGAATGGTGCAAGATGTAAGAATTTTCGTTTATCTGTTGTAATATTGCCACAAGTAGCGATTGCAACTCGTGATAAATACAAAAAACAACATGATTTCCAACACCCCTACACCCTTTAAAAACGCCACCAAGTTTTTTGAATGTAACCGAGAACAGCCATAGCGATCGCACTCAGCAAAAGTAACCATATAATTCCACCTGGTATGAAAGTCAGGATACCAAAACCCCTTAGTACCCAAACTGCGATAGCAACACCGAGAAAAATCCCAAAAGCCTGGTTTAATTTGCGATTTAATTTAGATGAATTCATAACAACCTCACAATGATGTTTGAAATCCTGATAACTTTTGCCTTAGGAGCAAAAGTGCGGGTATTAAAATATCCGTCAAGATATCCCGCAATACTCCACAATCTTGACATTTATGGACGTGCTATCACCACTACAAAGACAGCCAAAACGACCAGAACCCCCGCTTTCTTTTGTATGTACACCTACTTTTCACGATATTCTGTAGTTAATTTTGCCAAAACTTTACGTATTTCTGACTAAAATTATGCAAGATAATATTAAGGAGCAACGACAAAGAATGAAGATTTTTCATGATATGACCTAAAAAGATTTAAGATTCTTATAGTACTGATAAACATGGCTTATTATTTATGAAGTTTCAACGAACATGAGGACTATTGAGTGGCTGTTTCCGGAATACTGAAATATTGGAGTGGAACTATAATTAGTTGTTTTCAGCTAATCTGGTTCGATATCTACCAGTTTAATCCTTTGAAGTAGATGTGTTGAGGAGTGGGTAAAAAAATTATGTCTGCATCTTTTATTACAGACTCAGTTTCCACAAGTTTAGATATGGTTTGGAGTCAGGAAAACCAAAGGAGAGCCTTGGAGGGCGAGATTTTGGTGCAAACAAGATCGCACACAGCGTGGGGCGGTGCTGTCACCGCCTCAATGTACGTACCGCTCGTGCGATCGCAAGTATGGCACCAATTGGCGGACTATCCTCGTTGGGTACAATACTTCCCCGACATCACTCAAAGTGAAGTCTTACAGCGAGGGGAAGTCAAGCGTCTGTACCAAGCAGCACAAAAAGCTTTTTTGTTTTTCACCGCTCAAGTCGAAATTTACCTGAATGTAGTGGAAGAAATTGGGCAGAAGATCCAATTTAAAATGGAAAAAGGAACTTTTCACGATTTTACAGCAAATTTGGAGCTACAGGATTGTGGTTGTGGCACTTTACTAATTTATAGAGTCCAAGCAACCCCCACAATTCCCATACCATCACTTTTCATTCAACAAGCGATGAATTTTGAATTACCTACCAATATGCGTAAAATGCGACAAGTTCTCTGTAAGGGTTAATAAAAGCATGGCTAATAGCTAATAGCCATTAGCCATTAGCCATTAGCCATTAGCCATTAGCCATTAACTCTAACAACTGACTTTGACAGATTGCGATCGCCATCAGATAATTGCTGAGATTCTGAAGAATTTATTGTATATTCATGAGCCAGTGTGTCGCTTCCAAATAGAACTGCTTCTAACTCATTTTCATTAAACGAATAGCCAAAATTATTGGCAAAATTCACAATTTTCGCTTTGTCCCAATCACAAATCCCGAAAAATCCACGAATACAACATTGATTATAGTACTGCTCGTAAATAGCTTGCTCCGACATTAAAAAGTCATAAAAAGCATTTACTTGTTCTATCGACATATTATTTCATCTCCTACTTGGATGATGTTTGTATTTTATAAAAGCTACATTAGCTAACCAAAAAATTCCGGTTAGTATATTATATATTCACAAGCTTTAAGTTCGCACAGGGAAAATCCTGAAAACGTAATTTAGAAGACAGGAGGTAGGGGGCGCTGAAGGGAAACCCCATAGACAAATGTAGGGAATTGAATCATATTGCTGCAATTTGTCTCAATAAATAGATTATTCCTCCTTCTATGCTCCGCCTGCTGCCTTCTTGAAAGCCTTGGTGATAGTCATCCTCTTCTGGTTACTTTGGATGCAAGACAAGGCTGTATTTCATCGCTAAAAAGCCAGCCCTGAGTTCCATCAGGAAGTTGAACTTCTACAAAGTCACCCCGTGTCCGCACAAATAAAACTTTATCACCTAAATTGAGCTGTTTCATCGCGCCAATTTCTGTCTGAGGTCGTGGACGTAAATTAGCCAAAAATCTACCACCAGGAGGAGAAATAACACGACATAGTTGTGGCTGTTGCAAAATCATATTCTGTTGTGCATGACTTCCACCTGTATTATCAGCATTGAAAAATAACAAGCCACCAATAACACTAGCACAGGCGGCAAAACCCACCCCAAAGAGTTGTGGCATTTTTGACTTTGAAGCTATGACAGCAACTTGGACAAGTAATGGTGGTAATTCTTGAGTAGAATCGTCCTGAGATTTCTTAGGTTTTGGTATCCGCACGGTTTTAGAAACGGGTTGATAGAGTGCGATCGGGACAATAGCGCACTCTATTGGAATATAGCCTGCAGGATAATCTTTGGAGATAATGGCACTTACCTTAAAATTTTGTTGTCCCAAGCGTATGTGACTACCAACAGTAAGTGGCATTTCCCCAGCTAAAAGCAACTGTCCATCAACAATAGGAGGATTTTCCTGGCGCAGATTCCGTAAATAAAACCTTTGCTTGTGTCGGTGAAAAAATATTTCAACGTGCAGCCCCGACACTGTGGAATCTGACAGAACAATATCACAGTATTGCGGGTCACGACCGATGCGAACTCTACCAGGGTTTTTACTTTGTTGCTTTTCAATAATTTTGCGTGTTTTAATCTCGCCGTCTTGCTCCCACTCCAAACTCAGTTCGTGTAGGGTATGACTCTTAGCAGTCGCCTCGGCTTGCAGTGGATTGTTCTTGTTAAGTGCTAACTCCCTCAAAGCGTGCAATGCCTCAGTTGCTGTTTGATAACGGTCTTTGAAGTGATAACGTGTCATCTTAGTCAAGACAGTTGCAAATCCCGGACTGATAGACGCCAGATGCTGCCACAAAGTTTCTCCCGTGTTTGGATCGTCTTGAAATTCGTGTGGGTATACCCCTGTTAACGCTTGAATACCCATCATGCCTAATGCGTAAATATCACTAGAAGAACGTGGTAAACGTCTGATTTGTTCAGAGGGCATATATCCGCGAGTTCCAACGATGAGAGTAATGTTATTTTTTCCCGTCCGGTTTGCCGTTTGGTTTCGCAGCTGCTTGATAGCTCCAAAGTCTATCAGAACTAATCGGTTGTCGGAGGCACGTCTGATGATATTATCCGGTTTGATATCACGATGAATAACCCCATGACTGTGGACAAATTCTAAAATGCTCAATACCTCAATAAGCATTTCGATAGCTTGACTTTGCGTCCACCTTTGACCTGGAATGAGTTCTCGGCTGAGGGGGTGTCCACTGATAAATTCCTGTACCAAGTAAAATTCTTGGTTTTCTTCAAAGTAAGCAAACAGCCGGGGAATTTGGTCATGATTTCCTAACTGTTGCAGAGTTTCGGCTTCTTTTAGAAATAGCCTTCTGGCAGTTTCTAAAATTTCTGGGTCGTTACTAGACGTTTTGAGATGTTTGAGGACGCATTTGGGGTTTCCAGGGAGGTGGATGTCCTCAGCAACATAAGTTTGCCCAAAGCCTCCCTCACCCAGTACTTCAAGAACTTTATAATGTCCTGCTAGTAGCTGACCAATCATGTTGTGACGGTGATTTTTAAAAAGTTGCTGCAATGCTTCCCCATGTACAGAAAGAATGAAGGATAAAGGATGAAAAGGAAAAAATAATGAAGAATAAAGACTTAATGCTTCACACTTTATCTAACATATTTTACTAATAAATGGGGGTAAAGTAAGAGCGATAAAACGCTATTTGTTGTTTTTAGCATTATAAATTGAATGCTTTTCTCATTAATTAGGTAGACATAAATAAAACGATCCTAGTACATCAATGAATATCAAATACAATAGACTAGTGTTGCCAGTTTGGCAGCTTTGACAAAAATTCATCAATTTTAGTGAATTTGTATTGCTTATTAATTTTGTCAAATTTTTAGCAATAAAAATTTGATAAGTAAGCTATGGGAATCCGGTTTGATTTCTGAACTGATTCGTGTAGGCAGGCAATAGGGAATAGGCAATAGGCAAAAGGAAATCAGGTCTTGCGAGTAGTACGGAATTTTTTCAAAAATCAAATAGGAGTCCTATATGTTTTGCCAAAACTGTATAAGGGGATATAAAGAAAATTATTGAAAATAAACTTTGAGTATTTATTAGAGGATGTTTTAAAAGTCTTCTCGTCAGTAGCATGCACATTTCACATCCACC
>JAWQFQ010000093.1:0-32902 GCA_035967975.1 Scytonema sp. PMC 1070.18 | reverse complement strand
GGCTAAATGTTACACTGGTAACTTCTGCAGTATGTCCAGTTAAGGTTTTAAGTAAGTTACCATCCACACTCCAAAGTTTGATAGTTTTATCATCACTTCCAGAGGCGAGGGTTTTACTGTCGGGACTAAAGATAACACTGTTGACAGCATTTTGGTGCCCAGTCAAAGTGTTGAGTAACCGACCATCCGTACTCCAAAGTTTAATGCTTCTGTCCATACTTCCAGAGGCAAGGGTTTTGCCATCAGGACTATACGTAATGCTATACACATTCTGACTATGTCCTAACAAGAGATTACGCTCTTGGACATCAAACACTGCCTGCCGTAGCATCAATTTAACCTGCATTTGAGTTTCGGGAAAAGCAACACCTACGACACCCAGTTGTTTTAGTTTTTGCCCTGCCCGCATTGCTTCCAAAAGTGGTTCTAAACTGTCGCTTGAGGAAAGTAAGGTATTTGAGTTTTTACTGATAGTCTCAATTTCGTTCCTAGTTGACTTTTGTGATTGCCACCAAGCCACACCAGCCAAACCTAAGGCTAACACTAAGCCACCACTTAGTGCAAAAATTGTCAATTGTCGCCTGCGTTTCTGCTTGTGGATTTCTTGTTTCTGAAATTCTGAGGAGAGGTTAATAAAACGTTGTTCGCTGGGACTGAGTTCGTTTGAGCGTTGGTTCAGCCAATATTCTGCATCTGAGAGGGGTTTGGCTCGTAACAGTGCGCCTTCATCGCGATCGCTGTTTTCCCAACGACGGATAGTTGTTCGCAGTTGTTCAAGCCAATAGCGAAAGTTGCTGTCAGCTTGCAGCCAATACTCTAGGCGTCCCCAACTTCTAATCAGGGCTTCATGAACAATTTCAACTGTTTCTTCGTTGGTGAATTCGTTACGATTTGTAACTACCAAACGATGTGACGCAAGATGTGTGACTAAATCCCAGTTTTCTTCCTTAACTTCATCGCGGGTCGCCAATCTTCGGGTAGCGTCCGTATCTTCTCCTAGACGTACCAGCTGCATAAATACCTGTTGTGCCCTTTTGCGATCTGCTGCACTCAATTGGGCGTAGACTGCTTCGGCGTGGTTAGCTAAGGCTTCTTCCACACCGCCTATTGCCTCGTAACCATCATGAGTTAGCCATCCATGTTTTTGTTTTGACCAAAGTTGCATTAAGGCAAATTCTAATAATGGTAAATGCCCTGGCTGTCCTTCAACTGCATGAATTAGTTCATTTGTCAAGCCTCTTTCCAATTGAACCTGTATTTTGCTGGCTGGTTGTTCAATTGCCGATCGCAATTCCTCATGATTCATCGGTCCCAGGTTCAGGACTGACCCTTGCAAAGCATCACTCAATGGGCGGTAAGAAAGAGCATATCCGTAAAAGTCAGCCCTTAAGGTGATCACCAGAGTAAAGGCGGGAGCAAATTTGACAGCTGTTAGCAACGCATCTAAGAAAGCTGGGCGGTCTTCTTCCGGACAGAGAGTGTAAAGTTCTTCAAACTGGTCAACTATAAGTACTAGGCGGTTGAGCACTGATGCGGTGTGTGGGTGAAGAATAGTCTCTATAACTTGACATAGAGCTGTCTTCTGGTGTCGCAGATTTATCTCCAATTCCATTTCCACCAGGCGACAGTTTTTTTCATTTTTTGCCGCCTTCCAAGGTGCAAGCGCCAATGCCAAAGCTTCAAAAGGATTTTTCCCTGGACGAAAGGAGATGATTTGCCACTGAACGTTGGTGTCCTGACGCAACTGGGGAATCAAACCTGCATGGACAACACTAGATTTCCCACTTCCTGATGCACCCACTACCGCGACCAGTGGTTTTCGTTTCACCGCCTTGACCAACTTTTGTGTAAACTCCTCTCGCCCAAAGAACAGGTGGGCGTCTTCTTCACCAAAAGCAAATAAACCTCGGTAGGGACACGGGGGGATTCCTCCTAACTTCAGCCATGTTGGCGGTTCTACGGCGGGGTTTTGACAAATCACTGGTAGCCACGATGCACCTGGAAACTCGTCTTCCAATCCTTGTAATTTCCGCCTTGCTTGCTGCACTGCTAGATATAATGGCAGTCTTGCAATTGCAAATGCTGCCATAAAATGCTGAAAAAATTCCTCGGCGACCAGGTTTGGCACTGGTTCGCGCATGACTATGGTGGTAGGGATGTTTAATTTTTCCAGTGACAGACTTAGCCCCAAGCCATCACAGGAGTTGAAAATGGCGAGTTGCAACCCGTTTTCAATAGCTGCTTTGAGGGCTTCTTGTAGTTGTTCAATTGTTAAACTGTTGTTGGTTGGATGCTCGTTGATGTAAATCCTGCCAATGTCACCTTCGGTTTGGCTGTGTCCGGCAAAAAATAGGATGTCCCACCCTGGTTTTTGCCAAAGGTATGTGTTGAATTCTTGACGGGAGGGATTGACTAGGAAAACAACTTCTGTATCCTCTAAATCGTTCAAATAATTGATTTCTGTTTCTAATTTAATACCTTTGCTATTGCCCAGAATCGCCAAAATTCTGACCTTTCTTTCTAAGGATGCTGAGGTCTTTTTTTGCAACAATTTATACTCTGGGCTAGAGAGAGCCATTTCTGCTAGTGGATAATCTTTGAAGAAGTCCCAACAGTGCCAAGGTAACCGCCGTAGCATGGGATCGCTGGTTTCAAAAATGACTCGGATTTCTTCTGTAGGTTGTAGTTGCGATCGCAGTTGTAGGTCAATATTAAGAAATTCAAAAGATTTCAGCCAGTCGTTAAGATTTTTTTGTAACCTTTGACACACCTCGTTAAAGCTGACAGAGGAAACGTTGGTAATACCACTTTCTTCTATTTCCAATTCATCATCATCATCATCGTGTATCACTGAGGCGCGAAAATATTGGCGATCGCAGAGATTGTGATATGTCAACTGCCAATGTGCGTATAATTCAGCTAGAGATTGTGTTGCTGGTAGGCTCCCGATAAATTGCTGTGGGCGGTGGTTACCTGCTTCCCACACCTGAACTGTCACTCTTGGAAATCCGTGAAGTAAGTCGCCCTGACCTAAATTAATGACAACTAACTGACTCATTTATCAAAATTGAACAAGTATTTGTTCTACAATAAATTTTTACAGCATAAGTATGTTTGAAAATAAAAAAATCAGTTCTCTTGAATTGCTAATTGCTAATTGCTAATTGCTAATTGCTAATTGCAGTCCCCAGGGAAATTTTGCATTTCATCTAGGACTGAGCATTGATTCAAGAGAACTATAACTTGAACTTTGAGAATCATCATCGTACCTACCTTATCTTTGACTTTTGTCAAGGTCCTTTTGGTAGCTTGATAATTTAAAGTTCAAAGTTTTCTTTGATGCTGGCATTTTCCAAACTGACTTCAATACTAAAGCATTTCCCAGATTCTCCTCTAAAAGGTTTCAGTTGAATGTAGTTATCTTGACTTCTAGAAACAACTTCTTGTAATTTTTTTCCTGCTTTAGATAGCAAAGTTAATCTGATATCTGTTGGCAGAAATCTTTCTCCTCCTGTTGGATGAAGCTGTACTAAAACTCCCATTTTTTCATCAGTTTCTGCTGTGATATTCACAAGCATTGCTACCGATTGATTACCTAGTTGTATCCCAAAATCAATTAACTTGGCTCTCTTAGCACCTAAATCCATATTTCTAGTAGTAAAAGCTAAATTGGTTTCTGGGTTAATAAATGTTTCCATCACCTGCCAACTTTCTTCAAAGATACCTTGTAACCATTGGCTCAATTTTGTTCTACTGACACTCACATATTCTTGGAGTTTTTCTGATAAATGTTCAGTGGAAGACGCAGGGAGAGGTATAGCATTTGGTTCTAGGTAATGACAGTAATGAACTAAATGATTTGGCTCGGCATCAAATAATGATAATGGTAGATGATAATAGCCGTCTTGTAAGTTTTTACTGCTACAATGTTCTCTTAATTTATCGTAATGCAAGAAACCTCTAATAAGCACTTCTTCTTGCTCTTCTGATACTTCAAGAACTACATAGAAATGAGATATTAATTCGGCTCTTTCCATAACATCTTGTGGTACGCTCACGACCTCATCAAGTAGATGCTCACTTGCTATTAAACAAAATTTAAACTCTCCTACTTTGAGATGACAAGCGATTTCCGAGTAATGATTATTTAGGTTGATTGGTTGTTCTGCTAGGCGCGTACTAAACCATCTCTCAAAACCGAGTAGTCCCAGCACATTCAAATAACTGTACCATTGATTTTCTTCACTTTTTCCCTGGTGGCTTATCGCTCTTGCTTCCTCGAAATCTTCTGGTTCTAGCCAAATGACTTCTGGAAGGGAGAATCGGAAGTCTGTAGGTGTGATGGGTGGAATCGATGAATGAGACATAAATTAAACTCCGGTTGTTTGTTTAGCTACATTGATCTAAATATTGAAGAAGTTGCTGAGCATATGCACTTTTCATTGAACGGTTCTTTCCGGCTCGAATTTCCTCTGCGGCTTCAGTAAAGACTTCTTGGTCGAGAAAAGCTTGTACATACTCGGTCAAGTTTCTCAGATAATCTGGTTCTGGAGGAAGTTTGGTGAAACCTTTTTCCTCAGCTTTTTTTAAGATGCGATCAAGAAGCTGTTTTTCCGTGAGAATGCGTACCTTATTGAGGAGCTCGCCAGGATTTAATACTCGCCTTGCTTGATCCCAGCTTGTCATTCCCAATTTCGGAGCAATATCTTTGAGAGATAAACCTTGGGCGTAGTATAGCTGTAAGCCAGAAATCAACTTCTGAGCAAATGGTTCATACTTTTTACTTTTTGTCAATTTAGTTATGTTAGCCTGAACTTCTTGGGCTATTGCTTCCTTTAAAGCCAACTGAAGTTGTTTTTGCAAAAACTCCAAAAGTTCCTTGTGTTCTAAATCGACTTCATCCACAGAGTTGCTGGGTAAATCAACTCGGAGTTGATAACTACCAGTTTCCGGGTCTTGAATCTCTAGAGGTTCTCGATAACTCCAGATATCATACTGTCTAAATTGTATGGCTATCTGTCTGAGTTCTTTCATTAATTCTACCGTCGTGTTGACAATAACCTGCCGTTCTTGCAAACGCATCAGCATTTCTTTGAGTTGAATGCTGGAAGGATCGGGACATCTTCTCGTGTGCTGGGAACGTTGTTGTTGTCTGTCTCGTCGATAAACACTATGAAAGACTTCGACTATATGGCGATCGCGCTGTGATAAAACCAACAGTTGTTTGGAGCGTACTCGATTTAACAGCGCCCAGTCGCTTAAATGCTGAAACCCATGTTCTGATAAGAACTTTTTCAGTTCTGGATGTTGTTTGGTTTGCAAGTACGCCCAATTGTCCAAGCTCATCCTATACTGGGAGTTTGGATTGTAGGTTTGCAAAATTTTAACAGAAAAAAAGTTGTAACTTACAGTACTGGCTTTGCCATTTTTATCCAGAACGAGCTGATTTGTACTATCTTGCTCCAAAAGTATCAGTTGCTGACCATCGTCATCAAGAACGAATGGTAGTAAATCCCGATATGTAAATTGCCTGTCAGTACTAAAGAGATTATCAATTTTGCGGCAGGCTTTCAAGATGGGATTGGAAACGTAGCATCTCAGACAAAGCCCTGCAAAAGCGACAGTGTGAACATCAATAGCTGAGATACTACCATGAAAGTAGGAAAACAGAGATCCTTCTACATTGTCATGTTGATGATGTGGAAATTCTTGTTTGAAGAAATCCCGCGCTAGAGAAACAACATCATGTTTGTATCCCAGTCTTTCGCAAGAAGGATTGATGCGCCAAATTTTCCAGTATCTGGATGAAGCATCCATAAGTTGAGCGGTTTCCTAGTTTGAATTAACCTAGTTTTAGGTTTCACTATATATATGGGTGTCAGTACCTTCAACTTATGCAGTTTCTGGGAAATTATACCTTAAACTCCCTTGTAAGTTAAATTGATACTGATGGGCTAATGGCACGGATTCTAGTTATACATTAGAACTTTACTTGCACACGCTAAAGCGCAACTACGAACCATATGTCACAGTTTGACACTGCTCTCGCTGCTTATCAAGACTTTACCGACTTATTCTTGAGCGTTATTCTCGCTACCGTCAGTACTGATGGAATCCCCAATGCTAGCTATGCTCCTTTTGTGATGGACGAGAATAAAAATATTTACATATATGTGAGTGGTCTTTCTACTCACACCCAAAATCTTTATGCTGTTCCTAGGGTAAGCGTACTTTTTATTGAGGATGAGTCGCAAACCGAACAAGTTTTTGCCCGTCGCCGTCTCATCTTTGATTGTACAGCTACCTTAGTAGAACGCGATACCGAGGTGTGGAAACAAATTGTCGATCGCTTTCAAGTCCGTTTTGGAGAAATGATTCAGATATTACGCGATTTACCAGACTTCCGCATTTTTAAGCTTGCGCCCACTACAGGTCGTTTTATCATTGGCTTTGGCGCTGCTTATGAGGTAGATCCCAGTAACCCCAGTACTTTAAAACACATTACACGTTAGAGGATGTTTTAAAAGTGGTTGGCTGTAATTTCAAGCACTGGTTGATCCCCCCTAGCCCCCCTTAAAAAGGGGGGAAATCTCTCAAAGTCCCCCTTTTTAAGGGGGATTTAGGGGGATGTGAAATGTGCATGCTACTGACGAGAAGACTTTTAAAACATCCTCTGAGGATACGTCCCACGGATATATTTATTTTTCCGGGACTTGAGCTTGACAATTAGAAACCGGGTTTCTACGCCCCTCGCAATCTTTAACACCAACAGTATTAGTGTATAATTACGAATTCATTTCACTCTCTACACTCTTACGAAGCTCTACAAATTGCTTACCAAAGTCTGTGACTTGCACGTATTCGGAAAGATTATTCCCTTCGTAAGGGATATCACGTACTCTAGAGACTTCTATATACCCTAAGTCCCATAAGTGATACAGTTCTCTTTCTAAACGTTCTGTGATTTTATAAGTACCAAATTGACCCGAATTAAGTTTCTTGAGATTGTCACACATTGTTGTTGACATTGATAACAAAATTAACTTATCAAGTTTTGTCATAGTCGTAGTATTTTTCTTACCGATCGCACTGAGTTTCGATTCCAACTTACTTCTGTCAAAAGTTAATGCGATCGTATCATCAAGACTAGGAAATAGAAACAAGAGCATTGCAATGACAGTAATTGCCAGAAAAAGTTCTATAGAAGCTTTTCCCGAAAGTAGTATCATAAGCAAAACTGCTTCAATGAAAGCAATACACGAGAATGCAGCCCACCATTTTACAGAATCATATTGATTCATCTTTTTCTCCTCCAACTCTCAATAAAATATTTTTTTTAGAAGTCAATTGTAGGAAATCTGTTAATCGTTAATTGTTAACTGTTAACTGTTAACTATTCTTTCAATGAAGCTGGATAATTGCTGAGTTCGGTCAAAATAGAAAGGAATTGTGAAAACCGCAGTATCAAGGGAAATCTCATGTCAGCAACAGCACAATCTGCTAACCTACCTGTTTTAGAAGCAATCAAGACAGGATTACCAAATATTTGCGGTTGGGAAGCAGAAATTCGCTCAGTTGTTCAAAACGATGAACCTGTATTTTTGAAAACGACAAATCTTAACTTAGAGGGTATTACAGCAGGATTTGCTTGCGCCCTCCATATGCATCAACCCACTGTTCCGGCTGGTAGTCACGGGGAATTAATAAGCAATCTCCAATATATGTTTGAGCATCCCCATGAAGGAGATAACCACAATGCAGGAACTTTTGCTTGGTGCTACGGTCGTATGGGAGATTTTATTCCCCAACTCATTGCTGAAGGTTGCAATCCTCGGATTATGCTTGACTACTCTGGAAACTTATTGTGGGGATTGCGACAAATGGGAAGGGAGGATGTCCTTAATAATCTCAAACGCATCACCTGTGACCCTCAATATCAGCCCCACGTGGAATGGTTGGGAACAATGTGGAGTCATGCTGTTCTTCCTTCCACCCCAATTCCTGATATTAAACTTCACATCCAAGCATGGCAACATTATTTTGCAGCCATTTTTGGCTACGATGCTCTTAGGCGAGTCAAGGGCTTTTCTCCTCCTGAGATGCACTTACCGAATCATCCCGATACCTTGTTTGAGTATATTAAAGCACTCAAAGAATGCGGTTATAAGTGGCTAATGGTACAAGAACATTCGGTAGAACTTTTGAATGGTTCTGGGTTACACCATGATAATAAATATCTTCCCAATCGTTTAGTGGCTAAGAATTCTCACGGTGAAACTATCAGTATCACTGCATTAATTAAAACTCAAGGTTCGGATACAAAATTAGTAGCTCAAATGCAGCCTTATTTTGAGGCGAAAGGTAGAGGTAAGCAACACATAGGAAATGTCACAGTCCCGTCGCTAGTGACTCAAATTGCTGATGGAGAAAATGGGGGTGTGATGATGAATGAATATCCCCGTGATTTGTTCAGAGTTTATCATGAAATCCGCGATTCTGGAGGCAATCATTCTGGGGTAGTTGCAATGAACGGGACTGAGTACTTGGAATTGATTGAAGCAGCTGGTGCAAATCCAGATGAATATCCAACCTGTCAAGCCGTACAGCAACATAAAATTTGGCAGCGTGTTGACCCTGATAATATTACACCAGAAACAGTAGAAAATGCGATCGCACACCTAAAACAAACTGACCATCAATTCCATATGGATGGTGCTTCTTGGACAAATCATTTAAGTTGGGTTCAAGGGTATGATAATGTTTTAGACCCCATGAAGAAACTCAGTGTTTTGTTTCATGAAAAATATGATTCCCTTATACAACAAGACCCCTCAATAACTCAAAATTCTGATTATCAAAAAGCATTGCTGTACAACTTGTTATTGCAAACCAGTTGTTTCCGTTACTGGGGACAAGGAATGTGGACTGATTATGCTTGCGAACTTTATCGACGTGGTGAGGAAGTATTGAAGCATTAAATTCAGTTATCAGTTATCAGTCAATACTGTCAGGGATAGCGAAAATTAGAAACCCGGTAACTCCTGCAAAACCGGGTATCACCGGACCTCAACTCTCGTTAACCGACAAGTATTGAGTTATCAGTTAACTGATAACCTCTAAACGTTGTTTTCTTCTCCCTTTTGCTTTAAAAGAAGATTGACTTTATTCTCAATAGCTGTTAGTTTTCTAAAAATTGTAGGGCGGTCATCGTCGAGAGAAGCTAGCAGATTAGTAACTCCTTCTTGTATATTGGTTAGGCGTTCCACCGGAGTTTGAAGTCGAATCATCCCTTCTCGAAGTTCCTGACGCTCAAATCTAGCTTCAACCATTGCATCCAGCATAGCTTGTGCTTTTCTCGCATTACTCTCAACCAGGTGCTGTAGTTCTTCATTAGTCATCTAAAAACTCCCTTGAAGTGTAGAAACCGTGTAACTTTAAGTAACAGAGGAGCACGAGGCTAATTTATAAAGATTGAGAAAAGCTCCTTAAAATGTTTTTCATATGATTGCCATATTTTTTAGCATAACTTATGCTAACTGACAGTTGAAAATCACCACAATTTCATAAATCTTTGATATGGTCCAGCTCCAGGAAATCGTTCATCAAAAAGCGTAGGAAAGTTAAGATGCATATTATACAAGCAATAATAATTTTTTAAACGATTTGTCAAGATATGTAAACAATAAAGTTTTTGTAAACTAGATAATTATTACTCAATTTAAAGCTAACTGCTTCTACAGTAAAAATTTTTGATATTCTACAATTCTAGCTGAGGGACTTCCAAGAAATAAATTCGACCTCTTGTGTGGCGCGTAAACATTGATGTCCGTGGATAGTTAACGGTTAACTATTGGTTGTAACAATAGTCAATCGTTATCTGTGTATAATTTTGCAAACATCTACTATTCATTTTTGAATCTATGAAATCCTATCTAGCTGCTGCTATTCAAATGACCAGTGTGCCAAATTTACAAAAAAACTTGGTACAAGCAGAGGAATTAATTGATTTAGCCGTGCGTCGGGGTGCTGAATTGGTGGGTTTACCAGAAAACTTCCCCTTTATGGGGGACGAAAATGAAAAACTGGCTCAAGCTGATGCGATCGCCCGTGAAACAGAAAAATTCCTCAGAACGATGGCACAACGCTATCAGATTACCATCCTAGGTGGTGGCTTCCCAGCTCCATCTGGCAAAGACAACAAAGTTTACAATACGGCTTTACTGGTTGACCCTAATGGTCAAGAGCTCGCCCGTTATTATAAAGTCCACTTATTTGATGTAAATGTTCCAGATGGTAACACCTATCGAGAATCAAGTACAGTGATGGCAGGAACCCAACTACCCCCTGTTTACTTCTCAGAAGAACTTGGTAACATAGGGCTTTCTGTTTGCTACGATGTTCGCTTCCCCGAACTGTACCGACACATCGCTCATAAGGGTGGAGACATTTTATTTGTTCCTGCAGCATTTACTGCCTTTACTGGTAAAGATCATTGGCAAATTCTCTTGCAAGCACGTGCTATTGAAAACACTTGCTACGTAATTGCTCCCGCACAAACTGGAACCAACTATGCTCGCCGTCAAACTCATGGACACGCCATGATTGTTGACCCTTGGGGTGTGATTTTAGCAGACTCTGGAGAACAACCGGGAGTGGCGATCGCTGAAATTAACCCATCAAGACTTGAGCAAGTCCGCCGTCAAATGCCTAGTTTACAGCACCGTATCTTTGTGTAATTCTGTAAGCTTTTTGCAATTGTAAATTACCGAGGAAAGGGGAAGCGGCTTTTAGCACAGCGATTCACCCTGATCCTCATAACATAATGGGATGGGCTGGTTTGGGTTAGTGATACCTGCGGTAAGCTGCGCTAACGCGAATTTCTAATCTTCTTCGTATTTTCCCTTAACTTAAATTGTCCACTATTGTCAAATTTGGTACTAATAAGCGTGTAAACATTCTGCTGGAAAAATGACGATGAAAAAATTGATCTTAATCGCCTTCTCTGCTCTGGTGTTTATGCTATCCAACACCGTTCCTGCACTCGCTGATGGAGTGGTTTTAAAGTACCAAGCTGCTTTTTCTACACCTGATAGCCCAAGTGTAAGCACTGAAACCTATTTTCCTTTCAAAGGAACTCAGCGCATTATCTTTAAAGTTGCTGGTAAAACTTGTGATTTGCTAGGTTCTGCTAGCCCCATTGGGGCATTTAACGGTTGCAACTATACTGTTAATATTGCCCCAGATGGTAGTCTCACTGGTACCGGTAACTCTCCTTGTACACAAAATGTAGCTGCTGCTTGTAAATAATTGATTAGAGTTGTCAGCTGTGTAAGGATGTGGTCAAAAGTAGTTGGTAAGTGAGCGATCGCTTAACCTAGGAAGCTCAATGATAATGATAATCAATCAATAAAGAAGGTGAGCTCAGCTCACCTTCTTTATTGACTAAATACTGAAACGATAAGGGACTTCCAAGAAATAAATTATCCATCTTGTGGTTACAGATTCAAAGGACGGGCGGGGACGCCCGTACCACAAGAGATTTTTGGATACTTTTTTATTTGGAAGTCCCTAAACTAAGTTTTTTGTAAGGAACTTTACCACTATCTTATTAAGTCAACACAACATAAAGCTTTAATTGACTAATACCTTGATGGCGACACTCTCTCATCTGGGAACTATTACGCCTGTAACACTTAAAGAATCTTTATACTTTAGTTAACCTAATCTTAGATTTTTGCCTCATATCCTGATAGGGAAAAGGGAATAATCTATAGGCATCGTCTTAACTAGAGTATAAACACGGTTATAGAGCGGAACACTGACAATGATAATTATGAAGCAAATCCTTAAGACTCGTATCCATAAATATTTATTTTTTAATTTCCATTCCCGAAGGATATTCCATGCTCTGATTTGTGGGTTGTTCGCTGTTTCAGGATTACCGCCAGAAGTTGCTGACGCTCGTCGTCCCCTTAGAGATATGAACGAATCCCAAGATTCTTCAACTGTTGGTGAAGCTTGTAGTAGCGATATAGGGATGGATAGTCAGTTTTCCTTAGTTGCTAGTAATTTTGCTTTAATGTCCACTTGGGTAAGTCAGCCAAAATGGGGATTAACATCTCTGTTTGAAACTGCTGGTCCTTATGTTTCTGCCTTTTTAAATCGCAGCCTTTGGCCTAACATTAATGAACGGGCAAAGATGGCAAAAGTCCCGATACTAATGTACCATGACATACTCCCAAAAAAAGAAGTCTTTTTTGATGTTACCCCTGAAGAATTAGAAGAACATTTCGAGTTATTGAAAGAAAATGGTATGACTCCCATCAGTATTGACCAACTGATGACACATTTGCAAACAGGAGTCCCATTACCGGAAAAACCAGTTTTACTGACATTTGACGATGGGTACGGGGGACATTATGAATATGTTTATCCACTGCTGAAAAAATACGGTTACCACGCTGTGTTTTCTATATATACCAAGGGTGTTGGTAATAATGTAGGGCGATCGCACGTAAGTTGGGAACAACTCAAGGAGATGGTTGCTAACCCCTTAGTAACAATTGCTGCCCATACTGTCAGCCATCCACCAGATTTAACCGTTTTGCCAAAGGAACAAATCCAACAGGAAGTTATAGAATCTAAAGCGATTCTAGAGTCAAATTTAGGTGTTCCTATCCGTTACTTTACGTATCCTGCAGGAAAATATGATGCACAAGTTGCAAATATTGTGCATGAAGCAGGATACGACATGGCATTGACAATGAATGATGTGGATGAGAGATTTGCAGGGGAATCAGATAACTTACTAGCAGTTTCCCGTTTTGGTCAATCCAGAATCAGAGATGTGATCACCCAAGCTTGGGGAGGAGCAAAATTACCAAGCTGGAAAATAGGTTTTGACTTTACGAGTCCTGTTGAAAAAACTGACATCACTATTGACAACATTCCCCTTGCTCTTGTTTCCGGAGGCAAACCAATCACCATTCATGCTGATAGCCGTTATCAAGTTAAGGAAATTATAGATCGAAGTCAGACTAATGCTGTCGCAGCTGTAGACGGTGGTTTCTTCTCCATGAAATATCTAAATTCTAATGTCATGATTGGACCCGTCTACAGTCAAGTGACCAAACAATTTGTTCCTGGTAACAGCTGGGACATTAGTCGAATAGCTGGACGTCCTTTAGTGTTGATTAATCCTCATGGGGTGCGCTTTATTCCCTTTGACCCAACAAAGCATAATACTTTAGAGGGTATAAAAGCAGAAATGTCCAATCTTACCGATGCTTTTGTTGCAGCAGCATGGTTAGTCAAAGACGGTCAAGCACAGGACGCAAGCACCTTTAACGGATTATTTGATTTTGACGCAGCACGTTTTCGGGCTTTCTGGGGTATTAACCAAAACAAACAACCTACTCTCGGCGTATCTTTGGAATCTGTTGACTCTTTATCTTTAGGAGTCGCACTTGTGAAAGCAGGTTTGCGGGATGTCGTTATGGTTGATTCTGGTCAGAGTACTTCTTTGGTATATCAGGGAGAATCTTTAGTACGTTATGTACCCCGCCCTGTACCTCATGCTGTTGCACTTATTCCGCCTATATCAATGAATAACACGAATTGCGTTTTAGTTCAAAATAAAACGAAAAACCGGGGAACATAATTGCTACCCGATTAAGTCTAGTGGGTATTAGAATCCTCAGTGTTGTAGGGACATAGCAATGCCGTGTCCCTACTTACTTATCTCAACAATTAGACAGTAGCAGCTTTCTTAACTGCAGCAGCAAGTTCGCCACTAGCATATTTAGCAGCCATCTCATCTAAGGAAATCTGCTTAATCTTGCTAGCGTTACCAGCGGTGCTGAATTGTTGATAGCGATCCGCACAAACCTTCTGCATATACTTAATAGAAGGCTTCAGGAAGTGACGGGGGTCAAATTCCTTAGTATTTGCAGCCAATGCTTCACGGACAGCAGCAGTGATAGCCAAACGGTTATCAGTGTCAATATTCACCTTACGTACACCGCTCTTGATACCTTTTTGGATTTCTTCCACAGGTACGCCGTAGGTTTCAGGAATTGTACCACCGTACTGGTTAATTAAAGCCAGCAAATCTTCTGGTACGGAAGAAGAACCGTGCATTACCAAGTGGGTGTTAGGTAAACGGCGGTGAATTTCTTCAATACGGCTAATTGCCAAAATTTCTCCAGTGGGCTTACGAGTGAACTTGTAAGCACCGTGGCTGGTACCAATAGCAACCGCCAAAGCATCTACTTGAGTTTGTTCTACAAATTCAACCGCTTGGTCTGGGTCAGTCAGCAGTTGGTCATGGGAAAGCTTACCTTCAGCACCGTGACCATCTTCCTTATCGCCCATACCAGTTTCGAGAGAACCCAAGCAACCGAGTTCACCTTCAACGCTAACACCAATAGAGTGAGCTACTTTCACCACTTCGCGGGTAACATCAACGTTGTACTCGAAGCTAGCTGGAGTCTTAGCATCAGCTTCCAACGAACCATCCATCATTACGCTGGTGAAACCTTGACGAATGGCGGAGTAACAGGTAGCAGGACTGTTGCCATGATCTTGGTGCATGGCAATGGGAATATGGGGATAAGTTTCCACTGCTGCCAAAATGAGGTGGCGCAGGAAGTTTTCGCCAGCATATTTACGAGCGCCACGAGAAGCTTGCAAAATTACGGGGCTATCTGTTTCGTGAGCAGCTTGCATGATAGCTTGGATCTGCTCCATGTTATTTACGTTAAAAGCAGGGATGCCGTAATTGTTTTCAGCCGCGTGATCTAACAGCAGCCGCATTGGCACGAGCGCCATATGTACTCCTCCTAATGAGTTTGTCAGCTAGTGGGTGAGACAAGCGCAATTGATTAATTACGCTACTTTTAATTTAATAGTATTTTAAGCTTATAGGAAATTATAACTATTCATGTGGCATTCTGTGACATAAACTTGAGATTTTTAGAGAATTGTAACGAGTGAAGGGTGAAGGGTGTGGGGTGTAGGGTGTAGGTCAAAAATTATAAATTTGACAAACAAGACTCTTGTTGAGATGTGAGCTAGGCTACATAAAGCACGGTAGTTCCGAATCCCTACATTTTGCCTGCTATGCCTATTTTTTGCTTTTCTCGCTTTTTCATGGGTTGCCCGGGATTCGAACCCGGAACTAATCGGTTAAAAGCCGAGTACTCTACCGTTGAGTTAGCAACCCTTTCACTTGAGCACTATGCCATAATAGCATAGACACCTATAGATTTGTAAAGGGTTTCAGAAAAAATTTGTGAGGAATTATGAATTATGAATTATGAATTATGAATTATGAATTGTGATTTTCATGAGGGTTCAGGGACTTTCAAATAAAAAAGTATCCAAAAATCTCTTGTGGTACGTCTGTCTCAGACGTCAGTTTGTAGGAGCGGGCGAGGACACCCACCCCACAAGATGGATAATTTATTTTTTGGAAGTCCCTCAGTCGTTATCAGGTTAAAAATCTACTTGTCGGGTACTCTGCTCTTGCACGGGCGAGGACGCCCGTACCACAAGAAGCGAGATATTACTCATCTTTCAGCATTCATAATTCATAATTCATAATTCTTTACTCGTCTTCTGCAAAAATAAAGCGATACAGTTCGCTTGGATCTGGTTCGGGACTGCTTTCAGCAAATTTCACGGCTTCGTCGATTTCATGCTGCACTTTACGGTCAATTGCTTTGAGTTCTTCTTCAGAAGCCAGGTTGTGTTCGACCAAATAAGCAGCAAATTTTTTGATTGGGTCACGAGCAAACCAATACTCTTTCTCTACTTTAGTCCGCAGTTCATCTGGATCGGCGAGGGAGTGACCGCGAAAACGGTAGGTCAGTGCTTCAATCAGTGTGGGACCTTCTCCCGCACGAGCACGGGCTACGGCTTCCTGGGCTACTGCTCGTACCGCCAGCAAGTCCATACCGTCTACTTCTACGCCTACCATATTGAAGACGCTGGCTTTTTTGTAAATCTCTGGTTGAGATGTAGCCCGTTCGTGAGCCATGCCGATCGCCCACTTATTATTTTCTACTACAAAAATGATTGGTAGTTTCCAAAGTGCTGCCATATTTAGCGTCTCAAAAAACTGACCGTTATTCGCAGCGCCATCACCAAAGAAGCAAGCCGTAACTTGGTCGGCGCTTTCGTCACCCATCACCTCACGGCGGTATTTGCTTTGAAACGCCGCCCCAGCCGCCACTGGAATCCCCTCCGCCACAAAAGCATAACCTCCTAGCAAGCGATGTTCACCGGAGAACATATGCATTGAGCCACCACGCCCTTTGCTACAACCTGTGGCTTTGCCAAATAACTCTGCCATGACTTCTTTTGCTGGTACTCCCGCACTCAAAGCATGAACGTGGTCGCGGTAGGTACTGCAAACGAAATCTTCTCCCGGTCGCATAGCTTGAATCACACCAGTAGAAACAGCTTCTTGACCGTTATACAGGTGTACAAAACCAAACATTTTGCCCCTGTAGTACATTTCGGCACACTTGTCTTCAAACAAGCGCCCTAACATCATATCTTCGTACAACAATAAACCTTCTTCTTTGGTTATTTGTACGGTAGCCGTATCAAATTTGGGTAACGTGCGTTCTTGAGTCATTTGTTCCTGTTAAAGTTTATCACTATGTGATATATGTTACGCCTAGGCAGCATAAGCTTTTAAAAAGATAACGTTAAAGGAGCCAACTATCAAATCTATAAGGAAGCGTTCAACCTTCAGCTATAGCATTAAGCGCTACCACTGTTTAATTAGCCTCCTCTATGGGTCTACGGAATATCAAAGCTGATAGCTTACCGCTCAAAGTATATCTAGGACTATAGGAAGTTGACTGCATATTTATTAACAATTTAAATAAACAAGTTAGAAAGAGCTTTCCCGGAAAAGAGCATTGTCAAAAGAAAATTATTATGATATAATTCCGTGTGCTTCATAAAGCAAATTTGAGCACACAGCGTTTCTCTCACTCAAGAATGGAGAAAGTCTTTCCTACAGGACATGGTTAAACCATACATTACGGGGAAAGAATAAATATAATATATATTCTTACAAGCACAGCATTATTTATGCGGCTATCGAAGTTTATATTCGTTCTGTCTGGAGTTTCAGATAGGTTACAAATTTATCTAGTCCAGAATAGTAAAGATAATCTTAAAAAGATTAAATCTGTTTCAGCGCAAGCAAAACATTATCATTGGGGGGAAACAAGTCAAAGTATTAGCGATCGCATTGGGGGTGTGCAGTCAATAAGATATGACTATAGAAATTTTCTTGCATATCAGAGAAACCAATAGGAGAATTATGTTTATCGCGCTGCAGGGGACTTGAGCCGTGCGAATCCCGCTAGATTACTACCGAATTTTAGGCATACCGATGGCAGCAAGTGAGGAACAGTTGCGGCAAGCATATGGCGATCGCATTATGCAGCTACCGCGACGGGAATATTCCCACGCAGCAATTACATCGCGAAAAAACTTGATAGAACAAGCTTACATAGTCTTATCAGATCCCAGAGAACGTAAGGCTTACGATAAGTTTTATTTAGCCCAAGCCTACGGTTCTGAAAGCGCTAAAGGAACCGCAGTGGCAGTTGAAAGTCCGGTTCGAGATCACAATGATTATGATTCACTGACTCCTAGCATCGAAATTTCTCAAGATGAAGTCGTTGGTGCATTGCTGATTTTACAAGACCTTGGGGAATACGAACTGGTCTTAAGACTGGGACGCCCCTACTTGAGGAATAGAAACGGTACAGCAATTAGCAGATCAACTAGTGGACAAGAAAGCCAAGAGGTTGGGTCTTCTACTGTTGAACGCTCAGATGTGGTTCTCACCATCGCGCTGGCTTGCTTAGAATTAGGACGGGAACAATGGCAGCAAAATCACTACGAAAATGCGGCCATTTCCTTAGAAACAGGGGAAGAACTACTAGCACGCGAAGGGCTATTTCCCAGTGTTCGGGTTGAAATTCAGTCTGACCTTGAGCGATTGCGACCGTACCGAATTTTAGAGTTACTAGCACTGCCTGAGGACAACACTGCTGAGAGAAAACAAGGCTTACAATTATTACAAGATATTTTAAATCAACGCGGTGGTATTGATGGTGCTGGGGATGACCGATCGGGTCTGAGCATAGATGATTTTCTCAGATTTGTTCAGCAACTGCGTAATTACCTTACAGTAGCAGAACAGCACCAACTTTTTGAAGAGGAAAGCAAGCGACCCTCAGCTGTTGCCACATATTTAGCTGTTTATGCTCTGATAGCACGAGGATTCACCCAATATCAACCGGCTTTAATTCGTCAGGCAAAGCAAATGCTGGTACGATTGGGTAGGCGTCAAGATGTACATCTAGAACAGTCTCTGTGCGCTCTGTTACTGGGGCAAACAGAAGAAGCATCCCGTGCTTTAGAACTTTCTCAAGAATACGAAGCACTGGTTTTTATTCGGGAAAATTCGCAAGATTCTCCAGATTTGTTACCAGGATTGTGTTTATATGGGGAATACTGGTTGCAAAACGACGTATTTCCGCACTTTCGCGATTTGGTAGACCGACAGGCTTCCCTAAAGGATTATTTTGCAGATCCGCAGGTGCAAGCTTATTTGGAAACCCTACCGACAGATGCAGAAACTGCACAGGAATCGACTCGAACTCCTTCTCAATCATCTCGTCGCAGTCGCCGCAGCAATCCAACAACAATTCACGGACAGTTTCCAACGACAAGAACACCTCATTTAGAGTTTCCAGACACAGACACCCAAACAAAACCCCAAAATTCGGGACCATCCCAAACCAACGACACTGCATTTTCTAATCATTCAAGCATCGGGCGTGAAAAAGTAGAAATACCTGAAACACCAGCTGTAAATACGGAGCATATTTCTAGAGGAGCTTACCATCAGCTCAATGGTTCGGCAAGAGTGAGTGCAACCTCGTCTCAACCACAGAGACAACAAAGGCGCAAACACACTCATATCAATCAGTCCGGTTCGAGTTCCGTAGTACAAAATAGGCGCTTATTAGCGCACCGCCGACGAAGTTCTGCTCGCAACCCACAAGCACAAGTCAAATTGTTATGGATGATTTTAGGCTCTGTAGTGGGTGTAGTTTTGTTGTGGTTGGTCGTATCCATCACTGTTGGATTTGTAAAAAATCTGTTTTCTTCTAGTCCGTCTCTGAAAGGCGAACAGTTGTCAATACAACTCAATGAACCTCCCGTATCCATTCCCGATCGCAACACCAAACTACAAATCCCAGGTGGAACTCTTACACAGGAGAACGTAAGGGAAATTATTGAGACTTGGCTGGATCTCAAAGCCGCCGCCTTCGGACCGGAACACGATATTGCTAGTTTGGAAAATATATTGGTAGGTGCAACTCTCTCAAAATGGCGGCTATGGGCTCAACAAGAAAAGGCAAATAACCATTACCGGAAGTATGAACATACAGTAAATGTGGAATCATTAGAAACTAGTAAAATTGACCAGAATTATACATCCGTAGAAGCTGTAGTCACTGAAGCAACAGATTTTTATCAAAATGGTCAGATGAAAAAATCTGATCGGGACAAATTACGAGTGCGGTACAATTTGATTCGTGTAAATGGGGAGTGGCGTATCCAGGATATGTCAGTTTTGAAAAGCATTGGCTGACGACTCTTATGCTGGGTTTAGCCACAAAATACTTCGCGCAAGTCTAAGTGGAAAGAGCGCTAATGCAGAATTTTAGAGTTATTTACTCACTCATATATTAAGGAAAGTTAACTTAACAATGTCAAGATTAAGTTTATTTTCTTTTAAGCCAAGAATAGACAAAATGCTGTTAATCTTTGAAAGTAAGAGAAGCATTAATCAAAAGCCTTTGTAGATACTCTCATCAAAAATGTTTTCATTACTTAACAATTCTGAATAATTGTTAGTAATCTTTAGTTCTATACCGAATGTTATCTTATGAAACATTATTGTTATGACTGGATTGAAGAATGGTGCCTTGAGAATGGATGGACAGAGTTATTTGAGGAGAGACGTAACAACTACTGGGCATTTCCTCCAGGAGCAGTGATTCCCGAACCTATTCCTACTCATATTCTCAGATTAATTAAATCGAAAAAGGGTCTCACCATTGAGGAAAAATTTTGGTCGATCTCAGCTGTGGTAGGTACAGTAACAGCAGTGATTTCTACCTATTTATTAAAGTGCCCAATTCCACTAGTTTTGGCATTTGCTTTTGATGCTGTGACTGCGGCACAATTAGAGGTTGAAGAAGCCTAAAAGTTGTAGTATTTTTTGTAAAATTAATTGTATTAGGGCGTTCCAAATAAAAAAGTAATCAATAATCTCTTGTGGTACTTCTGTCTCAGACGTAAACAAGCAGGGACGGGTCTCACCCGTAAACAAGCAGGGGCAGGCGAGGAAGCCCACCCCACAAGATGCAGAATTCATTTCTTGGAAGTCCCTTAGAGGATGTTTGAAAAGTCCTTTCATCAGTGGCAATCATATTCAATATCCCCCTAAATCCCCCTTAAAAAGGGGGACCATTAGAGTATTTTCCCCCCTTAAAAAGGGGGGCTAGGGGGGATCAATAAGTGCCTAAAATCACAGCCAACCACTTTTCAAACAACCTCTTAGAGCGTATTCCAGATTGATACTAATAGCTAATGGTTAATTGCTTTTTTCTTACCATTAGCAATTAGCAATTAGCTATTAGCTATTAGCAATTAGCTATTAAAACTTTTTACGAAATTTTGAGTAAGCGTGAACAGCGAGTTTTCTTCTTTGTCAGTTCGAGATATTGGGGAACAAGGTCTTTTAGCAATTTTACAGCGTTTTTGTCCCTCAGAGATTGTCGGTGATGATGCAGCGGTAATTTCTGCTGAAGCGGGACAATCTTTCGTGGTTACTACTGATGTATTAGTTGATAGTGTTCATTTCAGTGATATTACGACTTCTCCAGAAGACGTTGGTTGGCGTGCTGCGGCTGCAAATTTATCTGATATTGCAGCAATGGGGGCGTCTCCTCTAGGAATTACCGTTGGGTTAGGACTTCCTGGTTATGTTGCTGTTGAATGGGTAGAACGCTTGTACCAAGGCATGACACAATGCCTACAACAGTACAATACTCCCATTGTCGGCGGTGACATCGTACGATCGCCTACAACTACCATATCCATCTCCGCCTTTGGTCAAGTCCATCCTCGGCGTACTATCCGTCGTGACAACGCTAAAGTAGGAGATGCCATCGTTGTGACAGGTGTTCATGGAGCTTCAGCCGCTGGCTTAGAATTACTCCTGCATCCCGAAGTTGGAGAAAATCTCAGCAACAGCGATCGCACCACATTAATTCAAGCCCATCAGCGTCCTAAACCCAGATTAGACGTCCTACCCATCCTCTGGGAAATCCTAAATCCCGATATTCCAAACCCAATTTCCGGTATGGACAGCAGTGACGGTTTAGCAGATGCTGTTGTGCAAATTTGCTCAAAGAGTGGAGTTGGTGCTATTTTAGAACGGTCTCAAATTCCCTTACCCACAGCATTCAGTAACTGGGTGACAACAGAAAAAGCACTAGAATATGCCTTATATGGAGGCGAAGATTTTGAATTAGTGTTGTGTTTACCACAAGAGCCAGCCCATACACTGATCCAAAAACTTGGAAAAGATGCATCCATCATAGGAAGGATTACGCAAGAGCAAGCAATTATTGTTCGCTACCAGCAAAAAGAAACACCCGACCAAGTCCTTACCCTTAGCCGGGGATTTCAACACTTTAGTTAGTGGTTAGTAGATAGTTGTTAGTAGATGGTAGTTAGTAGATGGTAGTTAGTAGATGGTAGTTAGTAGTTAGTTGTTCTACTAACCACTAACTACTAACCACTAACAGCTAACTAATTACTGAGGCCATTTTTGTCCAACTAATTCAGCTAAATCAAGGACTCGTTGACTGTAGCCCCATTCGTTGTCATACCATGCCATAACTTTCACCATGTCACCGCCCATGACTAACGTTAAACTAGCATCAATAATCGAAGAAGCATCAGTGCCTTGATAATCTGAAGATACCAGGGGCAGGTCGCTGTAATCTAGAATGCCTTTGAGTGAGCCTTCAGCAGCTTCTTTCATGACTTGGTTAACTTCTTCGGCGATAGTAGACTTTTCTACTTGTACGACGAAATCTACCATAGAAACATTTGGAGTAGGTACGCGCAATGCGACACCATTTAACTTGCCTTTCAGGTCTGGTATAACCAATGCTACGGCTTTTGCTGCACCAGTAGAGGTGGGTACAATGTTGATTGCTGCTGCACGCGCCCGACGCACATCCCGGTGAGAAGCATCTAACAGACGCTGGTCGCCGGTATAGCTGTGAGTCGTGGTCATAGTGCCTTTGATGATGCCGAATTTCTCGTGCAACACTTTGGCAATAGGAGCCAAGCAGTTGGTGGTACAGCTAGCGTTGCTGACAACTTCATACTTATCGTGCTCGTAGTCATCGTGATTAACACCGATCACAAAAGTACCTACATTACCACCTTTACCAGGAGCGGTGATGAGAACCTTCTTAGCACCAGCATTAATGTGCTTTTTAGCTCCTTCTTCAGATGTAAAAACCCCTGTTGCTTCGATAATCAGGTCAATATCCCACTCTTTCCAGGGCAAGTTTTCTGGGTTGCGGTCTGATACACACTTAATGGTTTTACCATTAACGACGATAGAGTTATCGTCGGCAGTAATGTCAACATTTTTTAACTTCCCTAGCATCGAGTCGTACTTCAGCAGGTGCGCGTTGGTTCTAGGGTCTGAGGTATCGTTGATAGCGACCAAATCAAGATTGCTATTCTCTCTGCCTAACCAGCAACGTGCAAAGTTACGCCCGATGCGCCCGAAACCATTTATTGCAACTCTAATCACAGCGTCTTGCCCTCTGTATATCTATACCTAAAGAAATCCTACTGATGACCCCGATCATACCGCAAAGGGGAGAGTATTTATAACTATAAAGTGTTAGATCCGAAAAATAAATATTTTTATCCTAGTCTGTCCTTGTACAGATTGTGGTTGTCTATATAAATTTTTACGGATTTTGGGACCAAATAGCGAATTGATTTGCGATCGCGACACAAGTTACGAATTAGACTTGACGAAAGTCCTACTAAAGGGATATTCAATAATTGCCAGTGTATGTTAGCTGACTGTTCAGTTAGTTTTTGCGCCACTTGCTTGCAGATTGACTCGCTTTGAGTTATATTCTCACCACTTAGGAACCGGGGTGCAATTAACCAGTTACAAAGCCGTGCTAGTTCCTGTCCACGGTACCAATGAGGTAAAGTTTGGAATGCGTCCAAACCAATAATCCAGTACCACTGTGTATTTGGGTAATCGGCTGATAAGTCTGTCAGGGTGTTAATGGCATAAGAGGCTCCAGAACGACTTTTTTCAATGAGTGACACAGCAAACCCAGGATTGTCTGCGATCGCTTGTTGTACCATTTCGATACGATGTTCAAACAAAGCGGCTTGTTTATGAGGAGGATGTAATGATGGCACCCAAATTACCTGTTCGAGACGAACTTGATCCAAAGCTGTTTCAGCTAGGAGAAGGTGACCCCAATGAATAGGATCGAAAGTGCCACCAAAAATTCCCAGTCGTTGCATATGGCGCGAACTTTTTGGCTTTATGCAGTTAGTCTGGAATTTGACCAACAATCCTTTACTATAGCGAACTTTTGTACTCAAGGCAAACTTCTGTATTTGGAACTACAATATTATGTTTCCCGATCTGGCAAAAATTGTCAGAATAAACATATTATCTGTGTCGTATAGAGAAAACCTCACTTCCAAAGGTAAAATCAATTTGAATCAGAAAAACAAGAGAGAAAAAATTAATTTATATGCTATGAAAGTGGTACCAAGGTAGTATCGGTAAAAATCTCATTCCTGATATGATATGCGTGTCATTTAAGATTAACGTGTGGTGTGGTGTTAGAGGACAAAACAATGAAAAAAACAGTGGACTTTAGTGGTAGACCGTTTCACTTTATAGGGGTGGGCGGCATAGGTATGTCTGCTCTGGCGTACGTTTTAGCAAAACGTAATTTACCAGTATCAGGTTCAGACCTTCGTCCAAACCACATAACTCGGCGCTTAGAATCTATTGGAGCTCGTATTTTTGCAAAGCAAGACGCAAGCAATCTAGAATTCTTTCGTCCCGCTTCTCAATGTAACTCTCAATTCAACCAAGTAGTATTAAACACTTACGAAGAATTACCAGCTAACGAGGAAGCAAAACTACCTCAAGTTATTTGTTCTACAGCAATTAACACAAACAATTTAGAATACAAAGCAGCTTTAGAATTAGGTTGCCCCATTTTTCATCGTTCGGATGTATTAGCCGCCTTAATTGCTGAATACCATAGCATAGCAGTAGCTGGCACCCACGGGAAAACTACAACCAGTAGCATGATTGGCTATATGCTACTTCAAGCAGGTCTAGATCCCACAATTTTGGTAGGTGGAGAAGTTAATGCTTGGTCTGGGAATGCTAGATTGGGACAAAGTCAATATTTAGTAGCAGAAGCGGATGAATCTGATGGTTCTTTAGTGAAACACGCGCCTGAGATTGGCATTATTACGAACATCGAACTAGATCATCCAGACCACTATGAAACACTAGAGGAAGTGATTGATACCTTCCAGACATTTGCTAGAAGCTGTAAAATCTTGATAGGTAGTGTTGATTGTGAAACAGTAAAAAATCGTTTTAAACCATCCATTAGCTACAGCTTGCATCCTGATACTGGTGCTGACTATACTGTCACTAACGTTGACTATCGAGCGGATGGTACCACAGCCCTTGTTTGGGAAAAGGGCAAAGCTTTGGGTATGTTGAACTTGCGTTTACTGAGCAAGCATAACTTGAGCAACGCCCTAGCAGCAGTGGCAGTAGGTCGTGTACTGGGCTTAGAATTTGGAGAGATTGCGAAAGGTCTTGCCACTTTTGAAGGTGCAAGACGACGTTTTGAATTCCGTGGTGAGGTTAATGGGATCACTTTCATTGATGACTACGCCCATCACCCGAGCGAGATTCGTGCAACTCTTGCAGCAGCACGTCTTCAAGCCAGACCGGGTCAACGAGTCGTTGCTATTTTCCAACCGCATCGCTATAGCCGTACTCTTACCTTCTTAGAGGAATTTGCAGCGTCTTTTAGCTATGCTGATTTGGTTGTCCTGACAGACATTTACAGTGCAGGTGAAGCAAATCTGGGACAAGTCAGTGGTGAACAACTTGCTGATAAAGTCGCCAAACAGCACCCACAGGTGATATACAAACCAACATCTGCTCTGGTGTGCGAGTACTTGATGAAAACATTATGCCGTGGAGACTTGGCACTATTTTTGGGAGCTGGGAATTTGAATCAAGTGATTCCCGAAGTCATGGCGACACTATGTGAACCCGCCACTGCGACTTCTTAAGGGAAATGATGCGGAGAGAGGAAGTACACCCAGACTTTTTAGCAATTAGCTTCCCTCACTCCTCATAGTGTCCATCTAGCAATAGTTACATTGCATAGCTCCATTGACGTATTTTTACGGCAGACAAACATCAAGATACAATTCATAGTAGAGAGTATGACTATTTCCCAGGCAGTTGCAAATATCTGCACATTTTCTGGCATCAGTGCCAACAAACAAATAACATCTACCATTGAAAATCAAGAAAAAGAAATTCGTTTACCCGGTACTGATTGTGTTATAAGGGCTCAGGTTTCACTGGCAGGATATACTTCTTATCGAGTCGGAGGTCCGGCTCAATGGTGTGTTGCTCCGCGCAATGTGGCAGACCTACAAGCTAGTTTTGAGTATGGGATTACAAACGAATTACCCATAACAGTACTAGGAGCTGGCTCTAATTTGTTGGTGAGCGATTGCGGTATACCGGGCTTAGTGATTGTAACTCGTCACCTGCGTTACAGTCATTTCGAGCCAGACACAGGTCGGTTAACCATAGCTGCAGGAGAACCAATTCCTGCTATAGCATGGGAAGCAGCAGCGCGGGGATGGCAAGGACTTGAATGGGCGGTAGGTATTCCAGGAACTATCGGTGGTGCTGTGGTTATGAACGCAGGGGCACATAATAGTTGTATCGCAGATATCTTAGTTAGCGCACAAGTACTTTCACCTAATGGTACTGTAGAAACTCTCAGTAAAGAACAGTTGGGTTACAGTTACCGTACCTCAGTACTGCAAAAAAGCAATAAAATTATCACCCAAGCAACTTTTCAACTTCAACCAGGGGCAGATCCCGCCGAAGTTTTGGCAACAACCAAACACCACAAACAGCATCGCTTAAGCACCCAGCCATACCATTTGCCAAGTTGTGGTAGCGTCTTCCGCAACCCAAAACCTTATGCTGCAGGTTGGTTAATAGAACAAACCGGGCTCAAAGGATACCAAATTGGCAAAGCACAAGTTGCACAGCGCCATGCTAACTTCATTGTTAATTGTGGTGGGGCAAGTGCTTGGGATATTTTCAATCTTATCAGTCACGTTCAGCAACAAGTGCAAGAACGCTGGTCAATTTTGTTAGAACCAGAAGTCAAAATGATAGGTGAGTTCCAAGCTGCGTAATGCACAACAGTTTCTGAGGGATTTCCAACAAATAAATTCTCCAGTCTTTGGGGTGGGCGTCAAAGCCAGCCCCAATACTGCGTAGGTTTTGCCGACACAGAAACCCGATTTCTCATGAGAAACCGGGTTTTTGGGATTTCTGTACCGATGTTCTAGCTGATAATCTCTTTAAGAACACCTTCACAAGCATCAACGAGCAGGTCTATGACTTGATTAAACCCCTCTGTACCACCGTAATAAGGATCTGGAACTTCCTTGAGAGTGTGTCTAGAGCAAAAGTCACATATCAAGCGGACTTTCTGATGGTACTTTCCAGTTGGGTCAACAGAGAGAATATCCTCATAATTGTCTTTATCCATCGCCAATATTAAGTCAAAGTTTTCAAAGTCCGACTTTTGAAATTGGCGTGCTCTACCACGCATTTTAATTTGCAGCTTTTGAATAGCCGCAGCACTCATACGTGGATCGGGTGGGCTACCAATGTGATAACTAGATGTACCCGCAGAATCGCAGGTAATACGTTCGCTCAATCCAGCCTGCTCAATAAGATGATTCATAATGTTTTCTGCCGCAGGAGAGCGACAGATATTCCCTAGACAGACAAACAGCAGCTTGTAAGGCATAAATGACTTTTGTCCTTTGTCCGTTGTCATTTGTTGTTGGTCGTTAGTCGTTAGTCGTTAGTTGGTAGTCGTTGGCTATCGATCTTTTGTTAAGCTTTGTTAAGCTTTGACCAATGGTAAAGGACTAATGACCAATGACTAATGACTAATGACTAATGACTAATGACTATTTACTGAAACCCAGGAAGTTCGAGTCCACTAGTGAGGTCTTCCATACGTTCGCGCATGGTTGTCGTAGACTTGTTGTATGCGTCTTTCATTGCCGCTGTCACTAAATCGGAGAGTACATCTGCTCCTTCTGTGAGAACGTCAGGAGAAATTTCTACTCGTTTCGGTTCTTGGTTACCGCTAACAATTACCTTAACAAGACCACCGCCAGCTTCCCCTTGAATCTCCATTTGCTCTAATTCTTCTTGAAGACGCTTTGCGCCTTCTTGTACTTGCTGAGCTTTTTTGAAGGCTTCAGCCAGTTCTTTCATTTTTCCTAAGCCGAAGCCAAATCCCTGTCCTTTTCCTGTCATAATCGATTGTCCACGTGTGCTTTGAAAAACAAATCAAATTCAATTATAGATGGGGTGGGGGAAATGCCTAATTATTTACCCATAACTCGTCCATTATTTGGGCTTGCACGAAAACTAGCACATCCTATCCGTCTCATGGTCAATGCTACAACAGCATTTTCAAAGTCGGTTTGCATTGATTTATACTAAAAATTTTAGTAAACTGTAATACAAATAGCTTAGATTATTTTTAAACTGTGTAAGTGTAGGGCTTCTTTTGGAATCATGTTAAACTCTAAACGACTCTAAATTTTTGTCACCTGATAAGATGGGGATGAAGTGTCCGCGCAGTGAATCTACCACCGATACAGGTCAAAGCGGATGTTGCAGAAGCCAACAAAAGTACATTTGTCAAAGTCTTCGCAAGCGATCGCCAGAGTTCTCCTTTACAAAGTAAGATTCAGCAAGAAATTAAACAGTAGTGTCTACTATTATCTTTTGATAAAAACGGTCTACTTACTGTTACTTCCGTATATAGGTTTTGGCTACTTATGCCTACACAGCAGAAAAACCATCTACTTCAGTTTCTTACCTGTGAAGAATAGGTAAAAATCTCTAAGAAGTTCTAACCCAATCAGTGTAGCCCAAGTTAGGGAAGATTAAATATATGACTTCAGACAGCTGTCAACGTAGGTCAAAAAAATATGCAAGGAAAGTGTTTTGCAAAAGGAGGAAAAACGCATCGTTGTGCTTATAGTTTCTATAAAGACAAATATTTGTTTGACTGGAAATATTTTCATGAAATTGAAACCCTATCTTAAGATATAGAGAGGTGCTAGTTATAATGCAATAAGATATACCTAGAAAGGTAGAGAGTTGTTAAGGCTTTTAAAAAAGTTAACATATGATACAGAAAATGCAAGTCTTAAAGGCATTTAGCGCGATTAATTGGGTAAGTCTCAGACTATCCTTTGTATAGCTTTATTGAGCACGAATTCAAGTTGTACTTGAAAAATCAACTCTTGAAGGGAGATATCAATCGGTAATCTTGTCATAGTATGAAATAGAAGTGTTATTCTTGCCTGTGTTTACTGATAGTGCTTGTAAAAGCGAATTTCTTGCCAAAAAATCCTAGGGGTGTACAGTCCATGCCCTTGACGATCCTTGTAGTGGATGACGACCTGGGCACTCGTCTGTCTATCAGCGATTATCTAGAACTATCTGGCTACTCAGTGATTACGGCAGATGACGGTCAAGAGGCTTTGGTGATGGTAGACGAGTACCATCCCGATCTCATAGTCACAGACATTGTCATGCCACGAATGAACGGTTATGAACTGGTGCGGCGGGTACGTCAACAACCCGCGTTCCGCCTGCTGCCTGTTATTTTGTTAACAGCACGTACACAGACACAAGAAAGAATCTTGGGTTACCAATCAGGATGCGATCTTTACTTGCCTAAGCCTTTTGAACTAGAAGAGTTAGCAGCAGCAATTCGTAATCTTTTGGAGCGATCGCAAATCATTCAATCCGAGTATCGCTTTTCCCACACTGAGAATTTGGGAAGTTCCACACCATCAAAATCAGTGGAAGCTCATTCTTCTCAGGCTACTGATATTGAGAAAATCCAGATGCTTTCCGAATTCACACAAAGAGAGCAAGAAGTCCTTGAACTTTTGACACATGGTCTTTCTAACGCTGACATGGGTCAGCAGTTACACCTCAGTCCCCGGACTGTGGAAAAGTACGTTAGCAGTTTACTCAGAAAAACAGCAACCAGTAACCGAGCCGAGTTGGTGCGTTATGCGATTAAGCACGGTCTGGTTGAATAGCGCACTTCCCTGAGTAATGACAAGGGGTTTGCAGCCAATTTTCTTAGAAAGTAGGGGCTTAACCGACAAGTCTTGAACGCTCTAGTAGAGCAGACGCGGAAATAAAGCTACCATTTCAAGAAGGTAAAAAGCTGACAACGTAAGCGTTCAAACTTTTTACTTTTAACTTTTGCCTTGTTGTGCTAGCCACCTGCAAACATTTGCTTGGCAAATTCCCTATGAATCTGATATTGCAGAATTTTTTGTTGAGCCATTGCGTAGTTGGGGCTAGAGGTTGGTACTGCTTCCAAGAGTTTAATTGCTTCTGTCCATCTGTTGGCAACTATTTCCCACTCAGCTTGAGATTGTGCTGATTTAGTTAAGTTTGCTGCGTACCTAGCTTTATCCATCGCCTGCTCAAAGGTACTATTTTCTGGTGCAGGTGGAGATATGAGGGCTGATTGTTTTTCTAATGAAGATATATTGGCAGATATGGTTTGTTGAACTTGTGGTAAGTTGGTAAACATATATATCCACAAAGCTACGGTTGAAATTAAAACGAGGGTAAAGATTCTTTTTGGTAACTTTCGATGCTGAACAATAAAGTTAGCAAACGTTGTTTTTTTCTTGGGTGGTTGCTCGGTTGACTGTATTTGAGTAGCACCATCTTCAGTTTGTGGAGTTTCAGGTTTGACAGTTACTGGTGTTTCTTTACTTACATATGTTGAGTTTTCATTCATAACATCAGCAAAAATCAACCGACACTTAAACAAATACTCTATTTGATAAAAGATAGCAGCGCTAAGAATCCAAACAATAGCAAACAGTCCTTGAACTGTTCTCTGGGGTTGATTGTAGGTGGAAATGATTTTCTCGTAGTTAAGTTGGAATAGAGGTAAAAGGGGTGTACAAACCAGCGTTGCTATTAAGGTAGACAGAATAAACACTAGCCAGCTATATAGACTTTCCCACCAACTTATTAAGCTAGGAAATAATCCTTGAGTTTTGCTTGTTCGTTCCCCTGGTATAGCGGGAATAAAACGACCGAGAAAAAAGTGATGAAAGTAGGCGATCGCTGGTATTGGTAGTAGAAGTAACAATATCAGAACAGTACTGAAGAGTTCTGGTTGTTCTAACCACTTAGTCAAATAATAATATAAGCCACTACTACGTCTAATGGCGGCTACCAAACCAGTCATGAACACGGATAGTATCAAAGCATTCAACCACGAACTCGGGTATGGTAACCACATCGGTAATCCTAATTTTTTCATCTCACACCTACTTTGTTTTAATCAAGTGGACGATTTCCGGCGCTTCTGAAAAACGCCAGCACAGTTGCTTCAACGTCGCTCATCAAACACAACCATGACAATAACACTCGCGCTTATCCTACGATATGTGATTGTATCGCCCAACATACTACACTGGGAGTCTTAACAAATTTTTATAAAAATTACATCTATCTTAAGAAATATAAAAACTCGTTCCCCAAAATAAAGGATGCACGGATTGCCATAGCAGCTTTTTCCGATTTTTGCTCAGACTTTTTAAGAAAAATGAAATTTGACGATTGTATCTATATTAAGAGTCTCACGCTCAGGTGCTAGGAAAAATTTTGCGTCTTGGCGTCAGATGTGTTCGCTGTATTAGGTCTTTGTCGATGAAAACCTTTATCTCTTGTGCTGTAGTATTGGGTCTGAGTATTCCTCTAATACGAGGCGATCGCAGTTTTGCTAGTGATAAATTTATTGCACAAACTGCAAATAACGAAGTATTTAATGTTGTAGGTACAGAACCGTTTTGGAATGTTAATGTCAGCAAACGCGGGATTGTTTACTCTTCTCCAGAAGTTAAAAAACAAACATTTCCTTATGTAAAACCGTTGAAAGCAGAAGGTCGCCCTGAAGATTTGGTGAGAGTTTACCAATTAAAGGGCAGAAATAATAGTACACTGATTATCAAAAAAGTCAATAGCTGCAGCGATGGGATGTCAGATAAGAATTATCCTTACTCAGCAACATTGATTCTGGGTAATCAAGTTCTTGAAGGTTGTGCTGAGAGAAAATAATAGCTTGATGATTTCTATGAACAAGTTTTTATTGCAGCCTTAGCATTGTGCTGGGGCGCGAATCCTTAACGCACCCTACACCTGTCTAAATCTGATGGGAAGCGAGGAAAGCTTCAACTTCAGCAGAGGTGGGTTGGGAGGCGATCGCACCTGCTTTCATAGTTGTCAAAGCTCCTGCTGCACTAGCGTAAGTGATGATTTTTCTAGCTGTGTCTTTATTGCTTAAAGATTGGACGCCATGAGTGAGTATTTGGTGAATAAATCCAGCAACAAAGCTATCTCCTGCACCAGTGGTATCAACCACGGGGACGGAAAAAGCGGGTAACTTGCCTTCATTTTCGCCCAAGCAATAAGCACAACCGTTTTCTCCATCTGTAACCAGTGCCCCTTCCACAGAATCAAGTCGATAAGTAATTGCACCAGGATCAGTAGTATCAAACAGCCACTCAGCTTCTTCCTTTGACAATTTGAGAAAATCAATGTGTTTAAATAATTCTCTAATTTTCTCTGGAGCAATATCGGGATCTGTCCAGAATACAGGACGCCAGTTCACATCCAGCAAAATTTGGACATCGTACTGTTCAGCGAGTTCAAGGGCGCGGTATACTGCTTGTCCGCTTTCTGGATATGCTAATTCTAAAGTACCCAACACAAGAAAATCTGCCGATACAAATAACTCTACTGGTAATTTATCGACGCTTAAGTAAGTATCGGCAAATTCCGTGGTTTCATGGTCTTTAAACCCAGCAAAACTGCGATCGCCCGCCAGAGAGCGGACAACATTCACTTGTCGCGTTGGTGCTGTGGGGTGACGCTGGACTCCACTTGTATCGACACCCACTTTTTCCAAGAGATCGACTAGTTCTTGTCCCGTTTCATCTTCGCCGACACAGCCGACAAATGCCGATGGAGTACCTAATTTGACAACAGCACAGGCTACGTTTGCAGGCGCTCCTCCAGGGTAAGCCGTCCAAGACTCAACATCTTCTAGCTTTCGCCCTAACTGGTCAGCTAAACGGTCAAACAATATTTCGCCTAGGCATAAAACACGGGGATTGCTCATCGAATTTTGGATTTTGGATTAGGAATTGTCAGTAGAAAATCTACAATACTTTGTGCATTTTGTCGGCAGTCGTTCATACAATTAAATAAATAGCAAACTTTATTACTAAATATAATTGGCTCTTCCGTACTTGTTATGCTAAAATAACAAGTACGGAATCGGGAACAGGG
>JAWQFQ010000092.1:22299-32935 GCA_035967975.1 Scytonema sp. PMC 1070.18 | reverse complement strand
CACTCCCTCCCTCCCTCCCTCCCTCAACTCCACAACCCCATCTCTTTCAAACTTTGGCGCAGTCGCTGTGCTTCTTGAGGGTTTTGCTGTTCGTGGAGGGCGATCGCTTTTCTTAAAGCAGTTAAACTGTCTTGTACGTAACCTAGTTTTAACAGCAACACTCCCAGATTTTGATATGCTTCAGCGTAGTTGGGGTTTAACTGAATTGCGTTTTGATAAGCTGCGATCGCATCTTTATATAAGCCCATCGCTTTTAGAACCATCCCTAAATTGTAATGTCCTGTGGTAAACTTGGGTTCAATTTTTACAGATGTCTCGTAAGCAATCTTCGCACCATTTAAATCTCCTGATGCTTTCAAGAGATTGCCCAAATTGTTGTATGCTCCTAATTTAAGGATTGGATAAATGGGTAATTTGATAGCGGCTTGATAGTGAGCGATCGCTTGTCTGGTATTATGCAAACGACTATAGGCAATACCCAAATGATAGTAAAGTTCGTACAAGATATCGTAGTTGTCTTCCGCTCCAGCAACTCCTCGTGCTAGCAACTCGACTCCTTGTGCTACTTTACCGTTTTCAACATATAATGCTCCTAGTTTACTGCAAACGTAGGGGTCATGAGGATGAGCTGCAATAAACTCTTCCATCGCCACTTGTGCTTTGGTAAATTTGTTTTGTCGGTCTATATTGCTTCTTTGGTATCCTGTGTGTAAGATTGCTACTCCTTCTAAATAACCAATTTGCCACTGGGGTTCTTGACTTATAATACTGGATACACTATCATCCACCAAGGCATGATATGGGCGGGAAAAGCGGATTGCAGGATGATTGCGAAATAAACGCGAAACCAGCGAGTATGGAGATTGTTCTGCGCCCACCTCATGACGAACAAGGTTGATGAGGAGGTATTCTTCCCTTTGTATAGCCTGTTTCAACTGTGGTATGATTTTCTGAGTGAGAGTTTCATCAGCATCTAATACGAGTACCCAATCACCTGTAACATATTTTAAAGCTTCATTTCGAGCAACACTAAAGTCATTGCACCATTCAAAGTGATGTACCTTCGCACCAAATTTTTCAGCAAGATGGGGAGTGCTGTCTGTTGAACCTGTATCTAATACTACCATTTCATCTACAATCTTTTTAACGCTACTAAGGCATTTAGGTAGTGTTGCTTCTTCGTTTTTGACGATCGTACACAGGCTGAGTTTCATAGGAGGCTCTTGTAAGATTTTAAATATGCTGTAAATGTTAGCAACTTTATTGTGTACCGACGATAAAAGAACGGATATAGCAATCCGCGCATTCTGGGAAAAGTGAGAAACCCGGTATCTCCAAGATACCGGGTTTCTGTAGTCTCGCTATTTTCACAACTCCTCAACGGAATGCTATGGGAAAATTTTCTTTAGCAGACACTAGGCGATGCTACCGTTCCTGCGGTACAATTTTCCAACCCTAGACGAAAAAGAATTCAAATAATACATAATATGAAGAATAGATCCTCGAATCATAAGAATTCTAACTCATCTATAAATAATATGAAAGTTGAACCTGTTTTTAAGAAAACAGGTGTCCTTCCCAGGTCAATTGGTAGAAGTTTTAGAAAAATTCAATCGGAGTTTTCTCCACAAGGTGAAGAAAAATACGTTAGAAATTTTAAAATCTCTAGAAAAAGAACTATAACATCAATAAGATTTTTTTTAATCCTCATTATTGTTCCATTATTAGCTCATAATTTATCCAAACAGTTTCTCATTCAACCAATTGTAGAAAGAGTTAGAGAAGCCAGGGAAATCAATATTTTTCTCAATTCTGAAATGGAAGAAGAAGCACTCAAAGAACTCAAGAGTTTTGAAATTAAATTGAAGTTTGAGCGTCTCCTTCATCAAGCACCACCGCTCTCTTCTGAGGTACTCAAAGAGCGATTGAAAGATAAGGCTCATGAAATTGCTGAAGAATTTCAAGAAAAAAGTAATGTTGCTATCAGTAATATTTTTGCTGATTTGATATCAATTATAGCTTTTGCGATCGTTGTAGCTAACAGCAAAAGAGCAATTGTGATTGTGAAAGCTTTTATAGATGACCTGATTTATGGTTTGAGTGATAGCGCCAAAGCTTTTCTCATTATTTTGTTTACAGATACCTTTGTTGGGTTTCACTCCCCACATGGATGGGAGGTGATTCTAGAAGGCTTTGCAGAACACTTAGGTCTTCCCGCCAGTAGAGATACCATCTTTCTCTTTATTGCTACTTTTCCCGTAATTCTTAACGCCATATTCAAATACTGGATATTCCGCTATCTCAGCCGATTATCTCCTTCAGCATTGGCTACATTAAAGGAAATGGACGAGTAAATATTAGGTTGACCAAGAAAACCTAACATACTTACGTATAAAGCTGATTAACCCACAGCATACTCGGTAAATTGCCGCATAAATGGAGATTGAAATCCCAATACTATATCTTCTTTTGGAACTCCTGCGACAACTAAATCTGCGGCAATATCATCTTCTGTCCCGTTCCACAGCAAGCCAAATCTTTTCACCCTTAATGTCTATGTGGATGATACAGCAATGTACCCAGTTATCCCCTTCCCATCCCACGTGAACGATTTGATAATGGTCACGCTCTATATCAAAAATTTTCTCAACATAGGAGTGATTAGCGCCTGACTTCAAATCCTCGTAGCCCTTCAGGTTCCTCATAATCTACATCTACATCTTTAACCATTGCAGCAGGTGGTCCCTCATAACACCAACGGATCATCTGTTCGACAACTATTTTGCTACCTTCAAACACTGCTTCTACGCGCCCATCAGGAAGATTCCTTACCCAACCTGTTAGTGCTAGTTGGGTAGCTGTTTCCACAGTGGCGTAGCGGTAGCCGACCCCTTGAACTCTGCCGGAGATAAATACGTGAGCGCGGACTTGCTTTGGCTGCGGTGTAGTATTCTGCATTAATTAGTCAGGTTTTGACTATTTTTAGCTTACTTTGTTTATTATGCACTGTTTGAATTGTTATGAAAATAGGGGTGTAAGGGTGTTAGGGTGTGAGGGTGTAGGGGAAGAGCATTTTTAGCCTTGCAGGCGATCAACCCGCCATCACTTATGTTAAAGATAATTTTCCGCTACACCCGGTCACCCTACACCCTACACCCCACACCCCACATATGTCTAACCTACCACCACTAACTACAGAAACGATTTGGGCAATTCTGAACGAGGAAATAGATGACACTACAGTTAACCAATTAGTATGGCACTGCTTGGGCTACCGCTACGACTCGTCAACGGGACAGTGGGATAATCAGCAAGCAGCACCAGAATGGAAAGATGAGTATCCACAACCGCCAAATTTTATTGAGAGTCGCCCTGCAACAATGAAGCTGACTCGTTCTATTCCTCAAGAGAACAAACAGCTACTCAAACAACAGTTGGGTTTTAAAGGTTATAAAATTGGGGAATTTGGACCTCGGCAAACTCGTAGGGCGACAGTGGCAAACTGGTTATTAAGTTATATACAACAAAAAAATCAATTGGAGTGATATTGATATAGAGCAGTATTAGATACCGGGTTTCTTTATCTCACAAATGATTTAAGACTGCTATCAATAAGTCAATGAAAAAAACAACCATGTAACGAAAAGTAAAATCTCTGCCCTATTAATATTAGGTAGCAGAGGGCAGAGGTGTCGCAAATGACGATCATTGTTCGCTGAGTACACGTTCGAGGTTGTGTGAACTACCAAAACTTCCCTTGCGGGTAAGTATTAGCTTCGTGCTTCACAGGCCGCTGCCCCTTTTCCTTACGGATATTCGGTCTTACGCAGACTCCACACGAACCATTGTTCTATAAGTTTTTGAGCGATCGCGTGGACTAAAATATTAACATAAAGGAGGTAATGCCAATGCAAATTACTATCGTCCTTCCCGATGACATTGTCAATCAACTGAATGTTCAACCGGAAGCGATATCACGCCGAGTGTTAGAACTGATAGCGGCTGACCACTATCGCCAAGGTCGTATTGGAGCTGCTGAAGTCCGTCGAATGCTTGACTTTGTCTCCCGATGGGAAACCTATGAATTCTTAAAGCGTGAAAAAGCTTACTGGCCTTACACAAAAGATGATTTAGAGCAAGATGTTCAAGCTATTCGCAGTGTCTTAGTCTCAGGATGATCATTGTTTCCAACACATCGCCCATCAACTACCTCGTTTTGATTGAGCATATTAATTTGCTTCCTAAACTGTTTGGGCAAATTATTATTCCTCAAGCTGTTTACGGTGAATTATCGGATACAGCTGCCCTAATGCGATCGCCCTTGTAAAAAAAGCTTGAGATATACTGACTTTGGCAAAACCACATATGTACGCAGATGAATCCTACTTCATCCTCAACAAATCTTCTACTTCCCTTAAGAGGTTGTTTGAAAAGTGGTTGGCTGTGATTTTAGTTACTTATCAATCCCTCCTCGCTTAAAAAGGGGGGAAAATACTCTAACGGTCCCCCTTTTTAAGGGGAATAATGAGGGATATTGAATGTGCATGCTACTGATGAAAGGACTTTTCAAACATCCTCTAAGGAACTTATAAATAAAAAAGTATTCAAAAATCTCTTGTGGTACGGGCGTCCCCGCCCGTCCTTTGAGTCTGTAACAGGCGAGACGCCCGTACCACAAGATGGATAATTTATTTCTTGGAAGTCCCTTAAAACAAAATTTACAAATCTTAAATCTTAAGATAGATGTAAAGCAAGGTTTAATTATTACCAAGGGACTATTGGCTAATTTATTTGACAATTGGACAATATTGATTGCAAGAAGTAGTTAATCAACATAACTTCTATATTGCAGATTCAGGAATAGTAAATTGATTGAGAAATTTATTATGCAGCTTCTAGCTAAAATTAGATAAATCTGATTACGTATGACCTTTAACCCATTTTAACGGGTTTAAGCTTTAAGCCCGAATTTTAATTCCGGGCAAAACCAATCTTTCTTTCCCTTGAATTTTTACAACTTTCTTTCTATTTATGACAAAGCCAATTGAATTTAAGTTATTTGCACCATACAATCAAGCAGCTGCTTTAGTAGGTTGTTTTTCCAATTGGGAACCCATCGCAATGGAAAAAGGTGATGACGGTTATTTTCGTACAACTGTAGAATTGGAAGACGGTGAATATCAATATAAATTCCGTGTTCAATCAAGATCGTGGTTTTTTGAACCAGACCAATGGGTGGAAGTTACAGATCCCTACGCCACAAATATAGACGCAATCGGCGGATTTGATAACGGTACTGTGCGAATTAAGGATGGGGAACGTATTGTCGATACCTATGTTTGGCGTCATGATGATAAACCCTTACCACCAGACCATGAGTTAGTTATTTATGAAATGCACGTTGCTGACTTTTCTGGTGGTGAAGATGACCCCTATGCAAGAGGAAAATACAAACACGTTATTGAAAAGTTAGATTACTTGTGCGAACTGGGAATTAATGCTATTGAATTAATGCCCGTCAAAGAATACCCCGGCGATTACAGTTGGGGTTATAATCCCCGTTTCTTCTTCGCCACAGAAACAAGTTATGGTTCTACAGAAGGCTTGAAAAAGCTGGTCGATGAGTGCCATGCTAGAGGAATTCGGGTCATCATGGACGGTATTTATAACCATTCAGAAGCATCCTCCCCCCTGACGCAAATCGACCACGATTATTGGTATCACCACTCTCCCCGCGATCCAGATAATAACTGGGGACCGGAATTTAACTACGAACATTATGATGAGAATTTAGATACCTATCCCGCACGACGATTTATTGGCGATACAGTCCGTTATTGGGTGAGTGAATATCATCTTGACGGTATTCGTTACGATGCAGCAAGGCAAATTGCTAACTATGACTTCATGCATTGGATTGTGGAAGAAGCTAAAAAGACGGCTGGACCCAAGCCCTTCTACAATATCGCTGAACACATTCCTGAAACTACTAGCATCACTAATGTTGATGGACCAATGGATGGGTGCTGGCATGATAGTTTCCGTTATACTATTACCGTTCATATCTGTGGTGATACCTTTGATGTAGAGCAACTGAAAGATGCGATCGACTGCAAGCGCCAAGGCTTTATGGGTGCGACGAATGTTGTCAATTACTTCACAAATCATGACCACGATCGCCTGATGGTGGAACTGGGAAATCGCAACATCTTTGATGAAGAAGCTTTTCGACGGTTGAAGTTGGGAGCAGCTATCCTGATGACAGCTGTGGGCGTACCTATGCTTTGGATGGGTCAGGAGTTCGGCGAGTTCAAGCCCAAAACACCAGAGTCATCCAAAATTGATTGGACATTGCTAGGAAATGACTTGAATCGTGGCTTGTTTGAATACTACAAAGGCTTGATTCATCTGCGGAAACAAAACCATGCTCTTTACACGGAAAATATAGACTTTATTCATGAAAACCCAGAGGCAAAAGTGTTAGCCTATAGCCGATGGAATGACGAAGGTTCTCGAGTTGTGGTTGTGGCAAATTTCTCAGAAAACTTCTTAGCTGGGTATCAAGTCCCCAACTTCCCCAATAGTGGCACATGGCATGAGTGGACCGCTAATTATGATGTTGACGCTGGTGATAATACTATCATGACTGATTTGGGACCTTACGAAGCCAAAGTTTTTGTTTGGCAGTAGTTAAGCAATCAGCACTTCAGCACTTCAGCGGTCAGCTTTTTAGCATATAGCAATCCTCGGCGGATTTGTGAGCATTGCGAAACCCAGAAACCCGGTATCTCTGAGATACCGGGTTTCTCTTCTGAATGATTTAGAATTGCTATCGCTGAAGGCTGATAGCTGAAGTGCTGATAGCTTTACAAAAGCGTACCGATTTCTTTTAAATAAGCTCGTGTAAATGGTTCGTCTGACCTCAGTGTATATTCTTCAGTCCGACCCTCACGCTTAAGGATAACATGGTCTCCTTTTCTAATCACAATAGTGGAGTCTTCAAAAATGTCTCGCGCCAACATCATCTCTGTTTCAGTTGGATTATCTAAAACAACCATGTTACTTGCAGAATAAAACATCCCCTGCTTTTCTAGGATGTGTTCGTTATATTCAGCAATCAACATATCTAGTCTGGGATTGCGTAGCAATGTGAGAAGATTTGTATTGTAATCTTTGCTCAAAGTTTTTTCTGAACGATTAATAAAAAGACCATCTCGACAAACCGCGCCTATTGTCCAATAGGGATGTTGTCCAAGTAATTGGTCAATGGTTTCTTGAAGGTCGTGAATGGAGATGTAATTGAAAGTAATTATTGGTATCCTTGCATCTCGACCTGATTGATAAAAGGTTTCTAAGATATAAGAAGGTACATCAACGCTTTCACCTATAGCAGGGTTAAGATGCATTAAGATACCTGGTGCAGCATTGATTTCTATGATAGAAAAACCACCGGATTTCCAGGATTCACTCAGATCTCGTGCAATAACATCAATACCCAGGCAAACAAGGTTAAAATGTTGGGCTATGTCTTGCGCTAGTATAATATTGTCGGGATGAATCGTAGGTGTTGCATCAATACTTACACCTCCAGCTGAGAGGTTAGCAACTTTACGAAGAGAAACCGTGCGGTCTTGTTCAAGCACATCATTCAATGATAAACCCTGTTGTTCGAGGTATTGTTCTAATGCGTCATCACATTGAATTTTGGTCATAGGTGAGGTGGGTGTATCTAATCGTCCAGGCTTTCGGTTTTCTTTTCGGATTAACTCTTCAATAGTTGAGTAGCCATCACCTACAACCCACGCAGGACAGCGTTCAGTCGCAGCGACAAATTTACCATTCACACACAGCAAACGAAAGTCAGCCCCAGATATGCTTTTCTCAACTATGATTCTTATCGGCTCGTTTTCTGGAATCGCCTTCACCGCTCTTCTGTAAGCAGATTCTAATTCGTCCCCGTCTCGCACTTCTGCTGTTACTCCAATTCCCTTATGTCCAGAGACTGGCTTAACTGCAACTGGGTAGCCAATGTCTTTTGCGGTTGCGATCGCTTCTCTTTCTGTCAGGACAAGATATCCCTTCGGAACTGGAAAGCCTAAGGTTTTTAAAAACGCCTTACAGTCATCCTTGCGGGTGGTAAAGTCTGAATCTAGATGGCTATCTCTATCAAAGGTTGTTGCAACACCACGAATTTGTTTTTTTCCATAACCGTATTGCATCAGTCCTTCGTCAGATAAATAGAACGTAGGAATACTTTTTTGGTAAGCAGTTCGCAACAAGGAGTAAACTGTAGGTCCGCCATAAACCGATTGACGAAATTTACGCTGAAGTGTTGATATTTGTTCTTCAAAAGCAACATCTTGGTCTTGAGTTATTGCTTCCAACCAATCCCAAACGAAATAAACAACCTCTTTAGTCGTGCGTTCGTGCAGCGATTGTACGGCAATCCTCGTATAATTTTCAAATGGATTGACACTCCAACGGTCAAAATGCAAACCCATATCTAGTTTTCCGACTTCTGACACTGTACGAGCAAATAAAGATGCGTAGGTATCGTATGTTTCTTCTTTTAAATGTGGGTAGCGATCGCTAATAATGGAGACATAATCCTCTATAGACAGCGGTTTAGTAAATCCAGTTAACACAAAGTCAAATACTAACGCTTCGGTTTCTAAATAAGGATTCGGTCCCGTGTAATGCTGAAAGTTGAAAATATCGAATGCGTCTGTTTTTCTGGCGTTGACACGAGCTTGGGTACTAATTCTATCTTCTTGAAGCATTGACTATAGACCTTTGGCTAAACACCCTTGTATCTGGAAGTATCTCTGTCTTTTTCCAGATATTCGTACTATTTGCTATTTCTCGCACTGAGCTTTCGCACTCGTCTTATCTGTTCCTACTTGGCTTTAGAGGTGAGATTGGCGCAAATTCTGTCTAGACTTTGAGCAGTCAGCACTTCAGCTATCAGCCATCAGCCAAGAGCTAGTGGTAGCAACTGCTCTTAGTTCAACTAGAAGCTCAGTTTATAACTGTGCAACATCTATGCTCAACACCTACCTTTTTCGCCTATTCCAAGCTTTGCAGTTGACTTGAGTATTAAGCGCAACGCTTACGTCTAGTGATGTTAACTCTGTTGCTAACAATTTTCAGCTATCTAAAGGTATAAGTACACCTAATTTTTCGTAAGCGTTCAGCACTTCAGCCTTCAGCACCTCAAAAGTGCGATCGCCTGTTTCCCTTGCATTTTATAGTTCTTTCGAGTCCCATTATAAACATCTCTATAGCTCATAAAAGTTGATAGCTGACGGCTGAACGCTTACCAAATAAACTCATCTAACTTTTAGCTAAGAATTACAGAGCCAGTGCATCTCAAATGCTATTGACATGAGCTACAATCTGTGTGTTAAAGATATTTCCGTTGTTTCAGACTATGACAATATAAATAATTGTAAATTTAGTGTAACAATCATCCTATTACATCTTAACAATCCCAGCAGTAACCTCTGATTATTTTAACTGCAAAAGCTTATGCTGCAAAATATTCACATATTCATATTTTTGTCAATAATTGTTAAGATATACTTGTCCTCAGAAGAACTAATAAACAAAGATATTACCGTTGAAGAGTGTCCTAAGACTCTTCTATTTTTTAGATACAATAGGTATTAATAATAATTTCCCTATCTAGGAGAGATAAAACCATGCACAGTACCAAAGATGTTCTCAGAAACGAAATTAGACATCTTGCTGATGAAGCTTTTCATCGCAAGTTAATTTCCGGTTATGGTGACGGTCCTCAAAGTGATGAATATCAAATTGTTTTTCAAGGAAAACCTAGACACCTTTCTTTAGAAGCTGCTCGATCTTTTCTATGTGAATTACTTTTTGAACAAAAAAATATCAAGGATGAAGTATGTAAAGATGAAGTGTGAAGTGTAAGGGATGAAGTATGAAGTATGAAGCCTTTTTTTGCCTAACTCCCTGCTTGACTAACCTCTTGTGGTACAGGCGTCCTCGCCCGTGAACAAGCGGAGGTGGCTCGTGTCTCCCGTGAACGGGCTGATACGGACAAGAAGCCCGCACCACAAGAAATTTTTGAAGACTTTTTTATTTGGAACTCCCTAAAGCGCCTCCTTCATTCTTCATACTTCATCCTCTAGTTCTTAAGTACTTAAGCTATTTCATCTATTTACTTAGATATATACACCAAGTCATTCTTAATCAAGACCTCTATCCTAAGGAGGAAATTTTTGTTAAGATATTTTGACACAAGTATACCTTAAGGAAGAGGCCATTTGCTAAGTACTATAGAAAAAATACAAGGGATGTATAAGTAAACAAGGCAGTAATTATGCTTACTGTTGGTGATATTGCAATTCATCAAAAAACGGGAGAACTCGGTACGGTCATTGGGTACGGTCACGAGCTAGTAGATAATGCTTATCAAACAACTCTCAAGGTGCTAATTTCCAACCAGGATGATAGCGATCAAACAAACTCAACTGTTAAGGAAGACTTGTATTCCGCTTGGAAAAAGACGCATGGACATGATGGACAGGTAATCATGGCTTAAAATTCTTTAGTTGTGAGTTGTGAGTTGTGAGTTGTGAGTTGTGAGTTGTGAGTTGTGAGTTGT
>JAWQFQ010000092.1:0-22199 GCA_035967975.1 Scytonema sp. PMC 1070.18 | reverse complement strand
AGTTGTGAGTTGTGAGTTGTGAGTTGTGAGTTGTGAGTTGTGAGTTGTGAGTTGTTACTAGGAAGAACAATTTCTTAACATTTGTTTACAGAGCTAGGTTGATTTCTGCCTACCAAGCTTGACATAGAGAAAAGGGGAAAGGGAGGAATGATTGTCTCTTTCCCCTTTCCTTTTACCTTTGAGACCCATGCGTTTTACATAGTGTCTTCGTTTCTTTTACCTAAATTATTTATATTTTGCATATACTCTAGTATATATTTGTTTTCTGTAATGAAATCTACCAAATAGTTGTTTATTAGTAACCTATAAATATGTTTTATTAAAAATAATAACTTTTATTAGGAGCCAATATGATAGATAATCAAATCAAACGACAGTTGGTAATTATTGGGGGTGCAGAAGACAAGGACGGGGATTGCCAAATTCTGCGGGAATTTGTACGGCGTGCGGGAGGTACCAAAGCTAGGCTTGTGATTATGACAGCCGCAACAGAACTGCCAAGAGAGGTGGGAGAAAATTATATTAGAGTCTTTGAGCGTCTTGGGGCTGAAGAAGTTCGGATAGTTGATACCGAAAGCCGTGAGGATGCATCTTCATCAACGGCTTTAGAAGCAGTAGAGAAAGCAACTGGCGTATTTTTTACTGGCGGAGACCAAGCTCGAATCGTTAGTGTTCTGAAAGATACTGAACTAGATCGAGCTATTCACAAGCGCTTTTCTGAAGGTATGGTTGTGGGAGGGACAAGTGCGGGAGCCGCTGTAATGCCAGATGTCATGATTGTAGAAGGCGACTCAGAGACAAATCCTCGCATGGAAATTGTAGAAATGGGTCCTGGTATGAGCTTTTTACCAGGGGTGGTGATTGACCAACATTTCTCTCAACGCGGGCGCTTGGGACGTTTAATTGCAGCTTTGGCGCAGCAGCCCGCTGTTTTGGGATTTGGGATTGATGAAAATACGGCTATGGTCGTGACTGATAACCAGATTGAGGTGATTGGGGAAGGTTCTATTACAGTTGTTGATGAATCAGAGGTTATCCATAGCAATGTTGAAGAGATTTTGAAAGATGAACCTTTAGCAGTGTGTGGATCGAGACTTCATATTCTGCCTCATGGTTATAAATTTGACTTAAGTACTCGTAAGCCTATTATTGATAATCTAACTGTAACAACTGCTTCCATACCACCAGCTGCTTAAATCAGTAGCATCTATAGCATACTACTTCGCCTAGAGCACCAGTACAGAAATCCTAAAAACCCGGTTTCTTCGACTTTGCTCAACGGAAAATCAGTCTTTTCAACGAGAGAAACCGGGTTTTTTAGCCCCACGAGTGAATACTGTACCGACGCTCTAGTCCAGAAACCCGGTTTCTTTGAGATACCGGGTTTCTAATTTTCGCAAATTTTACGTGGAATATCGCGAACGTGTGTTTAGAGAATTGGGCGATCGCTGTCTATTTAATATGTTGCATTCCATTGACTCTGTGAAAATTACGAGACCACACCAAACCTTATATCTCAAAAATACCAGATTTCTCACTTTTCACCAACGATTTAGGATTGGTGTAGATAGTTTTTCTTAACATCTGTAATGCAAATATTAACTTACTTTATCAAGACAGTATAATTACTTATTATATATGTTTTTTTATAACTCTTGCTGATTTGAAAATTTTACCAAAATTCTAATTACTTAGACTTAATAACAAAAAACTCCGTAAGAACCACGGTTACCCCATTCAGTCTTCAGTATTGACCTATACTTTTTTGCGGAAATTTCGGATAAATTATTCTCTTATACCGAGTATTTTTTGAATTTACAAATATTAGGAAGTTCCGGTTGAAAGAAACCAAAAAAGATTTTAGAAATGATGTAACAGAAAGATTTTGAATCATCAAAAATTCTCTGAATACTACACAATTTGTTTGATTCCTTCTCTTTTCAAGGGTCAATTGTGTTAGTTAAAACACACACTAACACTCTGACTAGAGAGCAACAGCATTAGCTTGGAGTCAAAGAGCAGATATCAAACTAGTACAACAAAGCAAAAGTAAAAAGTCACGCATTAAAAAGTTTAAACCTTTATCTTGTCAGCTTTTTATCTCCTTACTAAGGGTGGCTTTATTTTCGCCATACCGTACTAGTCTGATGCATGAACAAAATAACCAATTTTTATCCACGAATACTAAAAGGCAATTGTTATGACAGAGTTGCAAACATTTTTCTTACCAGAATCCGTAGTTGGATTACCATCTGACATGATCATAGCACGTAAGATGATTCAGGCATGGAGAACTGACGGAATCTTTCAAGTGGCAATGAACGAAATACAGGAGCAGAAAACCGAGAGAGCGTTTAAAGCAAGCAAGCAGTTCTTTCGCCAACCTCTGAATCTCAAATCTCAATACATTAGCGATCTTACTTACAGTGGATATATTGCTTCAGGCGAGGAATTCACTGCTGGGGAGGCGGATTATTCCGAGATATTCACGCTCTGCAAAGATGTTCCGCTACACGATATGCGCGTGCAAGCACAATGGCCTTGTCATGGACCGACACCTTGGCCTAATCAAGAGTACCACCACAGCATGAAAGCTTACATGGAGGAATTGAGTTCAATAGGTGAGAAATTGCTGAAACTAATAGCCTTGGGTTTGGGACTGGATAATATTAATACGTTGACGGAATTGACTAAAGATGGTTGGCACCATATGCGCGTATTGCGATTCCCGGCGTTATCTCAAAACACAACACGGGGAATTGGCGCACATACTGATTACGGACTATTGGTAATCGCAGCACAGGATGATGTAGGTGGTCTTTATGTACGTCCACCAGTTGAAGGGGAAAAGAGGAACAGAAATTGGCTACCGACTGAAAGCATGGCTGGGATGTATGAACATGAAGAGCCTTGGACATTTGTGAAGCCTGTACCGAAAGTTGTAACGGTATTCCCAGGCGATATGTTGCAATTCATAACTAATAACTACCTGCTTTCAACCCCCCATAAAGTCAAGCTGAACACTCAGGAGCGATTTGCACTAGCCTACTTCCAAGAGCCTAATTTCAATGCTTGTATCTACCCGTTATTCGATCCATCCAGTGACGAACCTATTCACTACGGTACGCACTTTACAAATATGTTTATGAGGTGTTATCCAGACCGAATTACCACACGCCGTATTCTTGATGAAGACCGCTTGTCAATTTTAGCTCGTTTAAAAAATGAGGCTCTTCTTTGTGTGCCACAACAACTAAAAAATGTTACAAGCAACTATCAAAACTTGAGAGTTGTTGCTGCTTGATAATATAGCAGTCTTAAATAATTGGTGAGAACTGTTAATGGCTAATGGCTAATGGCTAATGGCTAATGGAAAAAAGCAATTAGCAGTTAGCAGTTATCACCTAAATGAACTACACCCAAAGTAAGGGCGAACGACCGTACCCTGTGTGAAGGCTCCGCCAACGCCCCTACAACTGTGGTCTATTTACCTGAAAATGGCTGTCAGACTTATGATGTAGCAGCAGATTTGTATCCGCTAGACTCTAAGATTTCTTCAATAAAAACACGGTCTGCATCGGAAATATTTTGCACCAAAATAGCATATGCTTCTTCTCTAATGAAGAGCCCTCCATTCGCCGTAGCGCTAAAATCTTCACCTAATACAAAACCTTGATTCATTAATTTTTGTACAGCAAGCATAACCATATATTCTTTCATGGTGATGCAAGCATCAAGGTAAGGAAAATTTTGCCAAGTCCATTGACAAGTTTCAGGAGCAACTTCTGCTAGCTGAAACAGAGCCGCATTCATAATATTTTGTGTATACTTAGACCCCATTAAATTCATTAAAACCAATTCACAGGTTTTTACAAGGTCTTTGTCTTTAAATTTTAAGATACTGACGAACAAATTGACAGCGGCATTAAATTCTTGATATTCCCTCTCAAAGTCTTGCTCGTACATTTACCTATATTCCTTGCTTAAGTTTATTTTTTGAAAAAAACTGCAAAGTATTAACTAATTGAGATGATTGCCTTTGAATTAACTCTATTAGCTAATTCATTGCAGTCTCCATTTCCAAACCGAGGTCACCTGATATTTAAGTTAAATTCAAAAAATGAAGAACCTGTGGAGAGGGAAAATTTTTTTTGAAATCTAGTAGACCATCACACGAACTTTGGGGAGTTCAGCAAAATTTGGTCAATCGGAAAAATTCTTTCCCCACACCCTATACTTGAGAATGATAATGGGGTGTGTTCGGGTTTCTACTTCTTTGTGAGATGACGCGATCGCATCGTGCGGAAGCTGCTTGATAAAGTGTTTGCAAATCCGTCCCATGTTGGGGATACTGAGCAATACCGACATTAAATGAGACTTGAAACTGATGACCGTTAGGAGCGACGAACTTTTCATGACTCACATTTTCTGCCACTTCCTCTACGCGATGCCATCCATCTTTATGTGTCATTCCATACATTCCTATCACAAACTCTGCCCCTCCCCACCGACAAACAATGTCACTTGGAAATGTTCGTTGCAAAAGTCCCCCCAATCGAGATAAGACTTCATCTCCAACCGCATGAGTGTATTGTTGATTAATCTGTTGTAGGTGATTGATTTTGAAAACAATAAAGCAAAAAGGCTGATGGTGACGGTTTGATAGGTCAATTAACTCGTTGAATTCTTGAAACGACTGACGACGGTTAGCAACTCCAGTCAAAGTATCGGTTTGAGCCATATTTCGCAACCAGCGCGATCGCTCCAATCGGTTCAGGATTCGAGTGACTAGTTCTGGACCAACAATAGGTTTGCTAACATAATCATCTGCACCCACAGCAAATACCCGACGCATCGTATCCGCATCAGTATGTGCCGTTAAAAACAGCACTGGTAAGCCACAATAACGGGGATCGTTACGCACAATTTGACACAATTCGATCCCATTCATATGTGGCATTTCTACATCTAATATTAATAAATGCGGTGCGGTAGCTTCTAAGGTATTCCAGAACTCTAAGGGATTATCTAGGGTAGAAACTTTCAAGCCCCAGGGTTCCAACAAAGAAGTCATGGCTCCTAGTATCAGCGAATCGTCATCTACCACCAAAACTTTAGCCATAGACTGACGATTTCGTTGGAGTAGATTTGCGATCGCCTCCAGCACTTGAGCCGCAACCACAGGTTTTTGTAAAAAACCCTGTCCGCCCAAACGAGCTATTTTAACTCTATCTAATAAACTATCTTGATTAGTCAGAACCAGTACAGGGACTGAGGGTGTAGAACAGTTAAGTTCTGCGAGCAACTTCAGTCCGTCGTCAGTATCGTTACTATCTAAATCCAACACCACAATATCGGGACGATGATTAGCAAGATGGTTTGTAACAAGTGCGGGATTTTTAGCTATCAATGAGTGCATACCTTGGCTTTGAGCTAACCTAACTAACTCCTCAGCCAGTAGATTTTCCACGTTCACCACCAACAAAAAAGGAAGCTTATCCACTGATGAGAGTTCCAAATTTTGGCTTGTGGTAGCTAGAAGTAATTCCCGGCGTAGTGACACCACCAGTTCCGACAAGTGCAACTTTTGTGCTGGAACGAGTTGTTCCCCAACTTCCAGCACTTCTTCAATTTGTTGAGCAAGACGGGAACCAAATTCAAAGCCAAACATACCCAAGGAACCTGCTAACTTGTGAGCCTCTGAGTGTGCTTTTAAGAGCAATTCCTTCTCAAGAGTGTCTTGAAGCAAAGCTGTAGTCGCTTGCTCAATCACCGTCACTCGGTCACTCAGTTTGTCTTTAGAACGTTCCCAAGCGATAGCCGTTATTCGTTGAGTTTGTTGCTTTATATCTTGTGGAGGGGGGTTCGAGGGTGATGAGCCAGAATGCTGTCTTTCTTTATCGTCCCTTGCTTCCCGCAAGCGGTAGCCCATCCCATACACTGTCTCAATGGGATCGCTACTCATTCCTGCTTTTTTGAGTTTCATCCGCAATCCCTTGAGGTGCGTTCTAACTGTATCTTCTCCAGGGGGTTCTTCAAAAGACCAAAGATGCTCTATTATGGCACCACAGTTAAAGATACGGTGAGAATTGCGAAGAAACAGTTCTAGTAAACTATATTCTTTTGGGGTGAGATGTACGGGTTTGCTGTTATACGTCACCTCACATATACTGGGATCGAGTCGCAGGTTTTCCCAAGCAAGCATTGGGGGTAAAGTCGAATTTCCCCGTCGCAATAAAGCACGGATACGAGCCAATAACTCTTGAAAATCGAACGGTTTTCTGATATAATCGTCTGCCCCAGCATCTAACCCAGCCACTTTATTAGTGTTGTTATCGTAGGCAGTGATGAGAATAATTGGTGTTGTGATGCCATGCGATCGCATCCGCCGACAAAGACTAATGCCATCCAGCTTTGGTAGCATCACATCTAGTACAACTAAGTCGTAACTATAAGCTTCAGCTAACTCCCAACCTGCTTCACCATCAAAAGCGGTATCGACGGCGTAGTACTGCTCAGAGAGAGTCTGGGCAAGGGGTTTAGCAATTAGCTCATCATCTTCTATGACTAAAATTCTCATAGCCTTGTGCGAATCGCGCACCTCTATCAAGAATTGACGGTTAGCAAATCAGAACTAATACAACAGCAACTTGCCGCATCAATAACCTAGCGTATCTTAAGGTAGACAGTATTTTCTTGAGAAGTTTGTAAAACTTAGCCCTACACCCCACACCCCATACCCTACACCCCCTTTTCATACAACCCAATCCCTGTGATATCATGAGAAACTGCTGCATAAAATTTAGAATAGTTTGATTGAGCCATGAGTTTAACGCAACAGCGCAAACAAGAGATAATCACAGAGTACCAAGTTCACGAAACCGACACAGGTTCTGCCGACGTTCAAGTTGCTATGCTAACGGAACGAATTAACCGTCTGAGCTCACATCTCCAAGTTAACAAGAAAGACCACTCTTCTCGACGTGGACTATTAAAGTTGATTGGTCAACGCAAGCGCCTGTTATCTTACATTCAAAATGAAGACCGGGAACGCTATCAAGCTTTGATTGGTCGTCTTGGTATTCGTGGATAGGAAAAACTGCTATGTCTGCTGAATCTGAACAAAGTCGCTTACCGTTTGAGCCAAAAACAAAGCGTCAAAAACCAGTCAAAGCAAAAAAACAACAAACAGTTACCAAGCAGGAAACTGGAAAGAAGGACAACAGACAGCCGCCTTTTACGAAAGAGGAAATGGCGGTTCCCAAAGTCGTTAGCCAGAGAATGATTCGCCGTGTGACTGGTTTTTCTGGTGTTCCAACAGTTTTGGGAATTAGCACTCTCATTGTGAGTTATTTGCTGTTAACCTATGCTGACATCAAACTGCCTCCCATTGCTATATTACTAGTGAATATGGGATGTTTTGGTTTGGGGGTGCTGGGGATCACTTATGGTGTTCTCTCCGCCTCATGGGATGAGGAGCGAGTAGGAGGCTGGCTGGGTTGGAATGAGTTCACCACCAACTGGGGACGGATGGTGGAAGGTTGGCGTGAAACTCAGCAGAAAAAGCGCGAACAACAGCAATAAGCTATCAGCTATCAGCTATCAGCCGTTAGCTGTCAGCCATCAGCTATCAGCTTTTATTTTTATTTAAAATAGCGCTTCTCAGTTGAATCAAATACAGTGATATCCAGATAATGTAGGGGCGTACTTGTTGGCGGAGCCTCTTGTAGAGAAGATAACCTACAAGGTACGGTTATTCGCCTTCCAAAGTGTATTGCACCCAATTGAGAAGCACTATATTTGATTTGCAATTGCCTAATACTAAAGTGCTGAAATGCTGAAATGCTGAAAGCTGACGGCTGATAGCTTACCAAAAATCAAATTTTGCTAAAGGTTAGTTAAAAAATTGCCACTGGCAATATATTGTTTGTTTTACAAGCATCTCATCTAAGCAGGAAAGTTAGCATGATTGTAGTCATGAAAGTAGGTTCCCCCGAACCGGAGGTCAACCGCGTCAGTGAGGAACTAGTTACTTGGGGGCTGACACCAGAAAAAATTGTTGGTAAGCACAAGGTAGTGATTGGTCTTGTCGGTGAAACTGCTGCTCTAGACCCACTTCAAATTCAAGAAATCAGCCCTTGGATTGAGCAGGTATTGCGGGTAGAACAGCCTTTTAAACGGGTTAGCCGTCAATTCCGCCACGGAGAAGCTTCTGAGGTCATAGTGAACACTCCTGACGGACCTGTTGCGTTCGGGGAACAGCACCCTGTTGTGGTTGTTGCTGGACCTTGCTCGGTAGAAAATGAAGAAATGATTGTAGAGACTGCGCTAAGAGTCAAGGCTTCTGGCGCTCAGTTTTTGCGAGGAGGCGCGTATAAACCACGGACTTCGCCTTACGCCTTCCAAGGACACGGCGAGAGTGCTTTGGAATTGCTAGCTAAGGCGCGGGAAGCATCCGGGTTAGGAATTATTACGGAAGTCATGGATTCTGCTGACTTAGAAGTCATTGGAGAAGTGGCTGATGTTATTCAAGTCGGGGCGAGGAATATGCAAAACTTCTCGCTGCTCAAAAAAGTGGGAGCGCAACCAAAACCCGTTCTTCTCAAGCGGGGAATGTCTGCGACTATTGAAGAGTGGTTGATGGCGGCGGAATATATTCTGGCTGCAGGAAATCCCAATGTGATTTTATGCGAGCGGGGAATCCGTACCTTTGACCGTCAGTACACTCGCAATACACTTGATTTATCAGCAGTACCAGTTCTGCGAAACTTAACTCACTTACCAATTATGATCGACCCCAGCCACGGTACTGGTTGGGCTGCTCACGTACCTTCAATGGCGATGGCGGCGATCGCAGCCGGCTGTGACTCCTTAATGATTGAAGTTCACCCCAACCCAGCCAAAGCATTATCTGACGGTCCTCAATCTCTCACACCAGAGCGTTTTGACCGCTTGATGCAAGAATTAGCAGTAGTTGGCAAAGCTTTTGGGCGTTGGCACCAACCTGCTACAGTAATTGCTTAGCTATCAATTATCAGCTATCAGCTTTTTAACACCTGAATTCTTAATATTCGATTCTTCAGGCTAATAACTGATAGCTGATATAGCAATCCCAATACTGTTCGGATCAGCAAAAATTAATCTAAAAAATACTCGCCTGGGTTGATTAGAGAAACCGGGTATCTCAGCTTTTGTAAATAATTTAAGTCTGCTATGGTCGTAAACTCTCCGTCTTGAACCGTGCAGTCTGAAATATCAGTTAAAGGTGATATTTTAGTTAAAATGTTTATTATGTAAGCAACATAATGTGGGAGGTAGAGTTTACAGACGAATTTGAAATGTGGTGGATTAAATTGGATGAAAGTACTCAGGTTGCGATCGACGCAGTTGTTCGACTGCTTGAAGCACGAGGTGCAGAGCTTCCTTTTCCCTACAGTTCAAAGATTAACGGCTCACGTCATTCGCACATGAGGGAATTAAGAGTTCAGCACAAGAGAGAGCCGTACCGGATACTCTATGCTTTTGATCCCAGAAGAGTTGCAATTCTTCTCCTTGGAGGGAACAAAGGGGGAGACGATCGCTGGTACGAGGAAAACATTCCAAAGGCAGACTCGCTTTATGATGAACACCTGGAAGAATTAAAAACGGAAGGACTCCTATGAAAACTAAGCCTTTTAGTGAACTTCGTAAAAAAATGACGCTAGAGCAGCAGGCAGAAAGTGAGATGCAAGCAAATCTTGCACTATTATATTTGACACTTTCTGAAGTCAGGGAATCTATAGGTAAGACTCAAAGCGAAGTTGCTGACAATATGGGTATAGGTCAACCTGCGCTTTCAAAAATTGAGCATCAGAACGATATTCAGGTTTCTACGCTCTTAAGATATATTACATCTCTCGGCGGAAGTCTTACCATAACAGCAAATTTTCCTAATAGAGAAATTGTCATCACTCAATTTGGAGTGACAGACTCATTACAGCAATAAAGTTCGCACTCTATTATTTGCCTCTATACATCTGGAGTTGGGGGCTTTCAAGCGTTTGGCAGCGCTACGAGGACTCCGGTAACTTTTGCGAAACTGGGTTTTTAATTTTTGCTTAAGCGAGCAAGATTAAGATATCAGCTATCAGCTTTTTAACACCTGAATCTTGATGTTAAATTCTTCTACCTGATAGCTGATAGCTGATACCCATTAGCTATTAGCCATTAGCCATTAGCCATTAGCTTCTTAACGCCTTCTACCGAAACTCCTTGAAGGTGATCTTCTAGAAGCACCGCCACTACCAAAACGGCTACCAGTGTTACGTCTGGTGGAGCTAGAGCTACCAGAAGGTTTGAGAGTGCTACCGCCATAACCGGAACCAGTAGCACGATTACCAGGAGCAGTACGTGGTGTAGTGCGTACTCTTGTATCGCTACCAGGAGAAGACCTTCTAATCGTCCCGGTTGTGCGGAACGCCGTTCGGTTTCTCTCTACAGCGGGAGGTGCATTGTAACGAGTCCGATAACTTTGAACTGCATCACTATAATTGCTGCCATAACCACCGTAACCAGTCAATACTGTTCCCGGCTGATAAGCAGGTGGGACATAGTATTGAGGTCTAAACAAGAGGCTACCAATCGCCTGACCTGCTATATTACCTGCTACAGCACCAGCAAAGGGAGCCCAGAAACCAGTTTCCCGGCGGACGACAACTGTTTCTTGCTGTCCGGTTTGGGGATTGGTTTTGTTTTCGGTAACATTGTGAACGTATTCGATTTTGAAATCTTCTGTTAAGTAAAGAACTGGTTCGCCGTTACTGACCTTGAGGTAACTGTTTTGACCTTGTTTAATTTCCTCATCCGTAAGGCGTGCCATTTGTAACTTTTCTGTTCTATAAGTTGGGGGTGTAGCGTTTAGTAGAAACAGCGTATACTCCCCATCAACATCGTTGTACTGAGCCTGCTGCACCGGATATTGACCATCATTCAGCCTAGTAGTGGCGGTAGTTTGACTACTGCTCTTAGTTGGCGATACATTTTGGTCTGCTCCGCCGCCGCAAGCAACAGTTGTCACGCATAAACTTAGCGCGAGAAAGATTACTGTAAACTTACGCAAGATTGTCATGAACATTTGACTATTTTCCTATTTCCGAGCTTAACAATTTATGAACTGAGTTGTAGGTAGGGACGACCGATCAAATGGGGTGTGGGGGGTAGGGTTTTATAAGGGAATTAACTCAGGATAATATTGTAGAATCTGGTCGCTAGTCAGTTCATCGCCCAATCGAGCAGGTGAGAAATGCACCTGAATTGCCCTCAATTTATGTTTGTAATGCAAATTGATTAATGCTTTCAAGCCCTCCTTTAAAGCCTGAATGTTAGAAAGGTCAGTTTCTAAATCTGGTACTTCGCCTTCGTAAGCTACTGTAAGCATCACAACTACATTACGTGTTACAGGGATTGATAGAGGTTCGTTGTATCCAGACTCATCACCGAAATCTGGTTCGCTCAGGTAACGTTGAGCGGAATCGGTAAATAAATCTTGTACGTAGTCACCCGCTTCTCCTTCGTTCCAGAAAACCTCGCCTTCATTAGCAGCAGAAAGCCAATATTCGTCATACTGCATGAGAGTTTGGCAAATTTCTACCAGTCCTTCTCCCAAAACTTCCATGTCGCCTTCAGAATCCATTGCTTCCCTGGCTCCATGATTTAAAACTCCCAACATGGGTGCTACATCAGATCCACTTAAATGTATCATTATGCGACAAACCACATAGCGAGTCCGACCCATCATTCTGTTAAACGCATCGCGCATTTTTTCTCCTTAAAATTGTTAGTGGTTAGTGGTTAGTGGTTAGTGGTTGCAAGGAAACAGCTAACCACTATCTACTATTTACTATGTGCTGATATAGTGAAATCCTTTAAGAAAATCAATAATTATGCTTAAAGACGGGGTTAGCAATTGTGTGACTTCACTTAATTTATTATCATATACATAATGGTGTTCTCCTAAGCTTTTCACAAATCGTTTTCCAAAGTATGGACTATCATATAGAATTAGACTTTGGGAACTAGAATTTATTAAGATAGTCTGTGTTGGTGCATTAAAGAATGGAAGTCTTGCTGCAATTTCTAAAACTTTTTTCATTTTCTTGATATTATCCGCATTTTCCCTTGCTTCATCTAACAACTTTTTGATTCTATCCATTGCGTAAGAAAACTTGAGACCATTGAGAGAAACATCTTCACTAGCAATCATGTCTACAACATCACAAATATTTTTCCCTGTATTAGCTGCATCTTTAAAAGGTAAAATAGCTATATAAGCCGTGGGTAGTAAACTTTCGTCACTATCAACGTGGAAGGTAAGAATTGTCCGACGACGACCAATTTCTAGACTGGGAGGTTGTTTGAGTGCTGGATACTGTTGAGCAATTTGGTAATAAGCACCTGCGATCGCAAAATTAGCTTCGTGGTCTATGGGTTTATCTATAATAATTCGGATAGTCGGAGGAGTTTCATTAAAAAAAGCACGGGAGTCTATAGAAGTAAAATTGTGGATGACAGATTGGTCTCCTTGAGGGCTAAGGTCAACCCATTCACAAGTGATTCCCTCCGTTTTTAAACCAAATCTTGAGGTAGCATAAAGTTTTGTCCCTGTTAACATCGCTCCTGTCAGGTCTGCACCTACCCACTCTACCTTAATTAATTTTGCATGAGTTAAATCTGTGTGGATTAAGCTAGCATTGGTTAAATTAGCATTACTCAAATCAGCACCAGTTAGGTTTGCTCCACTTAGTTTAGCCTCACTCAAATCAGCCCAGCGTAAATTAGCCCAACTCAAATCAGCCCAGCGTAGATTTGCTCCACTTAAATCAGCCCCACTCAAGTCAGCACGGCTAAGGTTGGCTTGTTTGAGTTCTGCATTGCGGAAATTTGCACCACTCAAATCGGTGCGGCTGAAATCAGCACCTTTCAAGTTAGCTAGCTCTAAGTTAGCGCCTGTTAAAAAGCCATCTTTGAAGGTCGCCTCATTTGCATTCACCTCTCGCAGAACGGCGTGTCTGAGAGCCGCTTCTCGCAAATCCGCACCCCGAAGGTTTGCTTTCATTAAGTCAGCATAGCTGAGATTGGCGCGAATGAACTCTGTCCGAATCATGGAAGCAGTTCTTAACTGGGCGTTGCTTAAATCCGCCCGAATAAGATTGGCAACATTGAGAATAGCGCCTTTTAAGTTAGCATTCTTTAAGTTAGCCCCTCTGAGTCTTGCGACATTGAGCTTAGCATGGCTGAGGTTAGCTCCTGCTAAATTCGCTCCACTTAGGTTAATGACACTTAAATTGGCTTTGCTCAAATCAGCACCACTGAGTTTTGCTCCACTTAGATTAGCTTCACAAAGGTCAACTCCATGAAAATCTCTAGTTCCTGATGCATATTTTTCCAGCAATTCTTCTACATTCATTGATGCTACCCCTAGGATGCCAACCACAATAGTTGGTACAGTATGCAGAAATTCTCTAAAAAATGGAATCTCACCATTACCGATAAATGAACATTGGTATTTTAGGACTTGGACTGATTGGCGGCTCTTTGGGTTTTGATTTACAATTGCTTGGACATCATGTGCTAGGAGTAAGCCGCCGGGAATCTACTTGTACTAGGGCGATCGCCCTAGGGAGTGTTTCGGAAGCATCCGTTGACATGAGCCTGTTAAGAGCCGCAGAAGTGGTATTTATTTGTACACCTCTAGGACTTATTATTCCCACATTCGAGCAGCTAATTAATCACATCTCGCCCGATACAATTATTACGGATGTTGGGTCAGTAAAAACACCGATAGTCAATGAGATCGCTCCTGTATGGGATAACTTCGTTGGTGGACATCCCATGGCGGGAAGCACCGAAACTGGGATAGAAGCAGCTGTACGGAATCTCTTTTTAGATAAGCCTTACGTACTAACACCCAGAGAAACAACGCCAAAGACTGCTATTGCGGTTGTTGAGGAAATTGTGGGACAAATAGGAGCAACTTTGTATCATTGTGCGCCAGAAGAACACGACCAAGCCGTGAGTTGGATTTCACATTTACCTGTTATGGTCAGCACTTCATTGATTGCTGCTTGTATGAGTGAAACTGACTCCCAAATTTTGAACTTAGCCCAAAAATTTGCTAGTTCCGGTTTTAAAGATACCAGTCGTGTTGGTGGTGGTAATTCGGAATTGGGAGTGATGATGGCACAGTATAATCGACAAGCATTGCTGCGATCGCTGCAACAGTACCGCCACAACCTAGACAAAACCATTGACTTGATTGAAAAAGAAGATTGGGTAGCTTTAGAACAACAGCTACAGTTCACCAAACAAGTAAGACCTAAGTTTATCAGCTAAGGAACTTCCAACTAAATCTCTTGTGGTACGGGCGTCTCGCCCGTCAACAAGCACCAGCAAGCGCGACGCACCTTCCAGCAACAGTGGACTAGACCTACCTTCAAACGAGCATCAACAGGCGCAATACTGCGTAGGATTTGCAAAAATTAGAAACCCGGTATCTCAAAGATACCAGGTTTCTAGCACCTCAACGGGCGGGAGAGAAAACCCACCCCACATTCTGGGATAATTGATTTCTTGGAAATCCCTAATACTGTGGAACCGATGGGTCTATGTCCTTACTCCACGCCAGAATACCACCTTTGACATTTGTTCCTTCAATTCCCGCTTCTTTGAGAATTCCCAAAGCTTTTGCAGAACGCATTCCTGATTTACAATGAGCAATCAGACGATGACCGTTCAGCATTTCCTTGACCTTTGTCACACCTGCACCGTTTTCAATTTCCGACAATGGTATCAAGACAGAACCGGGGATTTTAGCAATTTCGTACTCGTGGGGATTGCGAACATCTAACAGTACAAAATCTTTAGAAGCACTATCAAGCAGTTGCTTTAACTCTTGGACTGTTATTTCTTGCATTTCCATCTGCTGTTTCTCCTCTTGTGCTTTAGCTTGTGGAATACCGCAGAATTGTTCGTAGTCTACTAACTTTTCAATGACAGGGCGGACTGGGTTGGGACGCAACTTCAACTCCCGGAAACTCATATTCAAGGCGTCGTAAAGCAGCAACCGTCCATTTAACGTTGTCCCTTTGCCAATAATAATTTTAACTGTTTCAGTGGCTTGGATGACACCAATCATTCCTGGTAAAATTCCTAACACACCACCTTCCGCACAGGAAGGAACCATTCCTGGTGGTGGTGGTTCGGGGTATAGGTCGCGATAATTCGGTCCCCCTTCATAGTTAAATACTGTAGCCTGTCCTTCAAAACGGAAAATAGAACCGTAGACATTCGGCTTGTTCAGTAACACACAAGCATCATTAACTAGATAACGGGTGGGAAAGTTATCAGTACCATCCACCACAATATCGTAAGGTCTAATAATGTCGAGGGCGTTTTCCGAAGTCAGGCGAGTTTCGTATAAATCTACCTGACAATAAGGATTAATTTCTAAAATGCGATTTTTTGCAGATTCAATCTTGGGTTTACCGACCCAAGATGTACCATGAATCACTTGGCGTTGCAGGTTGGAAGTATCGACAACATCGAAATCAACAATACCTATGCGTCCTATCCCCGCAGCGGCTAGGTATAATAGCAGGGGTGAACCTAATCCACCCGTACCGATACACAATACGCTAGCAGCTCTCAAGCGTTTTTGCCCTTCCAGCCCCACTTCTGGCAAAATGAGGTGGCGGGAGTAACGCTCATAATCGTCTTTTGTTAGCTGAATTTCATCCAGATTAGGATTGAGCATAGCACTTTGATGAGGAAGAGCGGATTTATGAGAATGCTTGTTGAAAACCCCTAGCCTTTAGGTAGGGGCTAAAGCCCTCAGCGACATTTTCTATGTATTCCAATATAAACCTTTTTACCCGTTGCGTAGCGCGTCTTTAACAGGTCTTTCAGTTTGAAGCTGGGCTTCTCGCCGGAAGGTGACTCCTTGAAGGGGTAGGTTTTGACTTCTTCTTCGCTACAACCTCAAAATCAAAAGAAGCAACGCGACGATTATCAACATAGACCTCAATTATATACTTACCAGTAGGGTCTCCTGGTGCAATTGTCCAAAAGTTCTCAATAATTCCTCTTTGGGCAAACTGTATGCGTTTCGTTGTTGCTTCTTTCCCATCATCTGATATTGAAAAATCTTCCCCACTGTTAACGCTCCAAGTTTCTGGGGACTTAGGCAATTTTATAACCTCACGCCAAGCCACTGCACCTTCATAATCTTTAAGTTGAATGCGCCATCCATATCTGTCACCCTCGTTTAATAATACTTTAGTTGTAGGAATAAAAGTCAGTTTACCATTGCGATCGCTTCTTAATACACCAAATTCAGCTTTATTAATAGTAATAGATTTAACACTTGCTACGTGAGAATATACTACGTCATTAGCTACAAAACAAGTGATGATTCCAGGTATAAGATAGCACGAAGCTAACATAATTTTATAAAACAGAGTTTTCGGTAGCATATTTACTTTTTGTCTAACTGTGCTACCCATTCATAAATTAAAAAGATTATATTTTCAGATAAAATGCTGACAAAAAGACAAAAACATCTGGAAGTAACAGCTATACAAAAGCTTGTCCGCCTACACGGACTTTTACCCGAAACCAAGTAAAAGTCACTTACAAGTCAGAACAAGTCAGAACAAGTCAGTCAGTAACTCAGGTAGCGGTAGATTTTAATAAATTTGTAGAGATAAGTTCGTACGTACAATATGCTCTTATTCCAAAAACGAGGCTACCTTTAGAAAAGAGAATAAACTGTGATGTTATCACAAACTACCGCTTTTCTAGCGTATGTTCCGAAACGATTATGTTCTATTTTTGTTATGCATGAATTGGAGAGAAAAGAATTCATGCCAGGACGCATTTCTGATATCTTGCACTTTTGTTAACAAAACCAAAAAACCTAGGTTGAAAAACGAAAAATAAGAGTTTTTGTCTATAGAATCAGCATTAATTACTTATATGAACAAGAAATTCCATCGTCGGTGTAATTTATTTATTTTGTGGGTTCCGATAACAATTTTATTAAATAGTTGTGGCTCAGATTTTAAATCTGTTGAAGATTTTGTAAAAGAGCATCAGACTAACATTAAAACTTATTCTGATAGTCTGTCACAAGATATTTATGAATCTTGTTTAAGAAGAACTCACTACATTATTTTAACGACTCTTGAAGGACCAGATATACGCGAAGATACATTAGAGGAATGTAATACTGACAATAAACCCAATGTTACTAGAGTAAAAAATGCTAATGACCTATTACTTAAATATATGACAAGACTTGGTCAAGTAGCCAGTGGTCAGACAGTTTCTTTTAATGAAAATATTGATAATCTTCAAACTGCATTAGTAAATTTAAAGGTAGGAACTTTTGGATTTCCTAAACCCACTGTTGAAGCTGGAACTAATATTTTCCGAATTTTAGTTAATACATTCTCAAAAGAAAAAAGAGGAAGAGGTCTTAAAAAAGCCATTTTATGTGGTAATGAATCTTTACAAACCTATATTACAGGAAATCCTACTTTTGATGAAAAACAACCGCCTAGTGAAGGTTTAATCAAATTAGCTCAAGACGGTTATATTGAGGGAATACTTGAGATTGAGAAATCCCAAATTAATAGTTACTATAAAACTTATTTTGCTAATATTAGACAATCAAATGGCTTGCCAATATCTACTGCTTTAGAAGTTGAAAAAGAGTACAATAAGGCGATGGAAATAGTTCAAGAAAAAATTAATAATGCTCAAAATTATATTAGTGTGCTTCAAGCAACGGCTCAAGCTCATAATCAGCTAAAAAATGAGTTTTTAGGGAAAGGAGAAAATGCGATTGGTCAAGAAGAAGTCAAAGAACTATGTCAAAGTGTGTTTGCAGGTAGAGAAAGTGACTTAGAAAAAAGCAAACAAAATACAAAATTGGACATAAATAAGCACCAAATGAGAAAAGCTCAAGAAATTTTGAGCCATTATTCTCAGAAATTAAAAATTTTGCAGAATGATTTAAAAAAAGAGAGTAATACAAATATATAGGAGATTGACAAATGCCTAATGAATTTTTGACAAAAAAAGATTTACTTTTTTTAACAAAGAAAACTGTTGAGCTAGTAAACAAGTCAACAAATCAAAGAATAAAATTATTTGATTTGGATATCATAGATAACAACCAAAATACATTTCTTTCTAATGAAGAAGCTAAACTTTTAAATGAAGCTAATAGAGCAGCAAATCTGGCTATTAAAACTATAGCTACTGATTTAAAGAATAGTGAAGCTTCAAAAGTTTTACAAAAAACAATAATCGATTTACAAGAAGTCATTGAGCAATTAGAAAAGTTTAATATCTTTATTGGAATTTTTGCAAAATTAATTACCGTCTTTTCAAGAATTAATCAAGTTATAGCAGCAGGTGGAGGAGCAGTTGTTGTCATTAGCTCTTTAGTTGACGAGTTAATAAAATTATCAAATTCTGTAGCAGAGCGAGGTGGTGACAATAATGAAGATAATTATGTACCAGGCACAATGTAGACAGGTTGCGTGTCGATACTGCATAGGATTTGCCCTGAATTCAAATTCGGGCGCTCAAGCTTAAACCCGTTAAAACGGGTTATTATCCTGACTAAAATCAGATTAGCATGACAAAAAAGTAGCAAATGCACAGCTGTAAAGATTTGGGACATATCAAATTCACCTGTGAGTTAGCACACAAAAAAATGGTTTTTTGTCAAATAAATTTAGGTGCGTTTACCCTGGAATCTTAGCAACCGCACATTGTTGGCAACAACTTTGATGAAATAGTTTTTAGTCATGCGGTTACAATACTACTCGGTTAAGAATGGTTGAAGTTCCACCAAACCCGGTTTCATTAAGAAACTGGGTTTCTAATTTCCGCTTATCCGAGCAGTATTGAATGCGGTTAGAGAAGGCAACTTGCAAAAGCAATTTGAAAAAATTTATCGAGAGCATATTAAACAGACTATTTATATTTTGCAGCGCTTAATCGAGCAGCGCAACGATGTAGACCCAGACGGTTACTTAAATTTAGATATGATTTATTAAGTACTTAGTGAGTATGACAAAAGCATTAAAGCTTTAGAAAAAGCAGTTGACCAACAGGGAGAACAAAAGAACGTAGATGCACTTACTATATTGGTCGCGCACTTTTGGAATGAGATTGCGATTTTGCTCGGTCTGTTAGCGAGTTACGTCAAGCTAGCCAACAAGACCCAGAAAATCCGGCTATCTATTACTACCTCCGTTAAGCAATTAGGGCGCTTGTTGAGCGAGAAACTTTAGTCGAAGCTAACAATGCTAACTGTGGAAGTGTAACGATGAGCTATTACAATTGCTCATTCCACACGTGCATCAGTTGTTTTTGCTGACACCTACATACAAAGTGCAGAAAAGTTAGCTCCTCAGAGCAACTGACTTTCAGCAAAAGGGAATATAAATACATGAACTTGGAATTTTGTCAATACTTCAGTTCTCAAATTTCCCCAGAATTCAATCTGTATGTTTTCCATCAGATAAGCTATGTCTAGATCGCTTAAGGTTTATAAAGGGTGCATCGAGCAAGTCAAATTGGCAGTCAAGCGTAACGGCTTTCCCAGTCAAAGAGCATTGGCTGAGAATGCAGGGCTGTCTCTCGCTACAGTTAGCAATTTCCTGACAGGTAGACCTGTTGACCGCGCAAGTTTTGTAGAACTGTGTCAGATATTGGCATTAGAGTGCGAACAGATAGCACAACTTAATATTGCAGTTCGCAACCAAACGAAAGATGATTTGGCGTTTGTAAGGATTGCCAATAAGCATCAGGACTGGGGAGAGGCGATTGATGTTTCAGAGTTTTGTGGGCGCAATGAAGAACTGAAGACTTTAGAACAATGGATTGTGAAAGAGCGCTGTCGCCTGATCGCGGTGTTGGGGATGGGCGGGGTTGGGAAAACGGCTATTGCCGCTAAGGTAGCACAACTTGTGCAGCATGAGTTTGAGTATGTCATTTGGCGTTCGCTGTGCAATGCTCCACTGCTAGAACAGTTCTTAGGTGATTTAAGCGCCTTTTTGTCTGACTTTCAGGAAGTTTCGACGGATATGGGGCGGCTGATTTATTATTTGCGCTCTAGAAAATGCCTACTAATTTTAGACAACATGGAAGCTATTCTAAAAGCAGGTCACGCTGGACAATTCTGCACAGATTATGAAGGCTATGGTCAACTGCTCAGGTTTATAGGAGAAACTGCTCACTCTAGTTGCTTAATCCTCACTAGTCGGGAAAAACCGTCGGAGATAGCTGTTAGTGGGGGCGATAAATTGCCAGTGCGCTCTCTACGCTTAAGCGGTTCACCTCAAGCAGCGATCGCTTTGCTTGATGCCAAAGGACTTATGGGTAGTGATACCCATAAGCAGCAGTTGTGCGATCGCTACGGCAATAATCCTCTGGCGGTAAAAATTGTGGCCACCTCAATTCAAGACCTGTTTGATGGGGAAATTGAGGAATTTTTGCAACAGAATACTTTTGTTTTCAATGGTATTCGGCGATTGCTAGACCAGCAGTTTGAGCGCCTCTCTCCTTTGGAGAAGAGCATCATGTACTGGTTAGCTATTAATCGTGAAGGCACAACCATTGCTGAGTTAGAGTCAGACATGGTACCTACAGTGCCTCGGGGAAAATTGTTGGAAGCTTTAGAAGGTCTATCGGCGCGTTCGCTGCTGGAAAAACAGTCTTGCCGCTACACGCAACAACCTGTGGTCATGGAGTACGTGACGGAACTCTTAATCGAGTCTAGCAAGAAATAAATTCGGATCGTATGTGGCTCGTTTACGGGCGAGGACGCCCGTACCACAAGAAACTTGTGCGTTGTTTCCTAAGTATTCTCCTGTTTTTTGGGTATAGGTTTATTGAGCTTTTTCTCTGATGGTGGTTTACCTGGTTTATTACCCTTAAACTTTTCCGCCTTTGCTCTTTCTCTGTTGGCTGCCATGACTGTTGCTTTATCTTGCTTAGAAGCTTTGAGGAATTTCGGTGCCTTTTCTTGGGGTATTCCTAGCAGAGCAACAAATCCGAATGTTCCTCGTGATGGCATAAATTTGGCTTTGATTTCCACAAACGCAGGACGACCTTGGTCCCCCTCGGCTTTGGGATTGAACCGAAACGGTTTAACAGGAGCGTCTTTCCAAAACACAGGGATGTGGCTTGCCTTCATGAACTTAACTTTTTTGGCTGGTTCTGCCTGCTTAATGTATTCTAATCGAGATTCCTTGAAATTTTTAAATACGGAAATACACGGGGTGGGGCAGACAGGGATAAACTGCCACAGTCCACATAACTTAAATTCCATATCTTCGAGTTCCCGTGAAATTCCCTCCTCTTTCCGCCCTTTATCGAATCCCACTAATTGAAAAGCGATTTGATGGGGTTGCTCTTTTTTGGGAAAGTGCAGAATTTTAGGATACACTACTAAGCGTTGGGTGTACTCCCCCGTGTTCTTCACCTCCAATTTTAGGGCATTGAAAACTCGCTGCTTCTTTGGTATCCAGTAAAGTGGGTAGGTATTCTTGCCAATAGTAATCGTATTACCCTCTTCAGTAAGGTTGAGTTTACCTGTGATAACACCAACAGCTTGGAATAGGGAACCGGGTTCTTCAACGATGTCTGTCGCTTCTTCATCCTGGGTATCTGTATTGATTTCCTCGGTGGCTGGTTCAGGTTGAACTTCGGTTGCGGTTTCAGGGTCTTGGCGATCGCCTACTGCGGGTACTTCGCTCGCTCCCTCGACCAAAGAGGGATTCGTCTGATCGGAAGATGTTTCGGTAAGAGTCATAATGCTAACTTGATTTTTTAACAAATCTAGCGCTTTGTTGAGGTTGAGTCTCGTATTGTATCGGAATTTTTGAACAAAAATGTTGAACGCGACTACTTACCTACATCTACTGAATCCGATTTAGCTCTTCCCGCAAGACTCGGCGTGATGTTTCCTCCAACGGTTCACGACATTGCTGGATGTGTTCGCGTAGCACATTGTTAATCAATGTTTGATAGTTCCCACCTCCTGCTTTATGGACTTGTTCGCGAAATCACTCCAATATCTCATCTTTTTTCCACAGGATACCCCACCCGGAGCGCGAAGCACGGTGGGGAGGAATGTGGGTCAA
>JAWQFQ010000091.1:0-33735 GCA_035967975.1 Scytonema sp. PMC 1070.18 | reverse complement strand
TCCCTGTTCCCGATTCCGTACTTGTTATTTTAGCATAACAAGTACGGAAGAGCCACAATTTATCTTCTTGCTGACGAGCTAAGGTAAAAAATGACGTTGCTTTGTTTGCAATTTGTTTATAAGTGAATATTCCTAGTAATAAAGAAATAAGTACCAAAAAAAATATCGTTGAGGATAACCAAAACAAATACAAAAGACAATTCACTACGATGGTCAGATCGATACACAACGTAGGAATAATGTAAACTGTGTTAGAAATTGCTAAAATATCATCTGCTAATGTAGCTAAGATGCGATGTTTTCCTAAAATTTCTAGATGATAGAGTGGAGCAGCTAAAATTCTCTCACTCAACGTTAGGCGTAATTCTACAATTACTTTTTCTGCCAAATTTATTAACAAATATTTAGAAATGATATTAGTAATAAATTTTAGAAAACAAAGACTGATAAAACTCCATATTAATGTTGTTGTCAATGAGGACTGATTAACCTGCGTGTTAATTTTTACAAGTAATCCAGCTGTGCTAGCCCCACTTATTAACCCGATGAAAGCAGCAAGAGTCAGAATTTTCCAAGAAGAGCGTAATAGCAAAGTTATTAAGTTCATGTCAACTCGTTCGTTAGAGATAGTCTTGCTGTTTATATATAGAGGTTGACAATCACAGTGTCGATACAGAAAAGTTAAGGAACTGGCTACTAGTGGTTGACCACATTCATTTCGACAGGTACTAAGAAACCCGCTTTCACAGAAGTTACAGGGTTTGGTGAAGAACGTAGCCTATCAAATTCAATGTCGTGGAGTACTAGAGTGACTTAACTTACAAACTTAACTAATGAGTAGAGAACGTAGAAACGAGATTGCTGTAGGTTCGTAACGGCTTAAATTCCCTAACTAATCTATATCGACTATTGAAACACCCAATTTTATAAAGGTAATAATTAAGATTTACAATCAAAGACAATTTTATGAACGCTAAACTAGACGTTATCGTTATTGGGGCTGGTTTTTGCGGTATTACCATAGCTGCAAGTTTAAAAAAATTTGGTATTGATAATTTTGTCGTGATAGAGAAGGGTGAATCTGTCGCCACTATCTGGAAAAATGCCTACGAGCGATTAGTGAGCCAAAATCCTTATTTTACTCTACCTTTCTTTGAGGGTAAGGGAAAATATTCCACCTTTAAGACCAAAGATGAAATAGTGCAGTATTTAACAGAATATGCACATTATTTTCAAGTGGATTCACATATTCGTTTTGCTGAGGAGGTACAAGACGTTACCAAGATTTGTAATCAAAATCAAAAAGATTATAACTGGCAAGTACAAACAAGTAAAGACATTCTACACTGCAAAATTCTTGTTATCTGTACTGGGCTAACTAATGAGCCTGTGATTCCAAAACTTTTTGGACAAGAAAATTTTTCTGGTAAGATTATTCATAGTAGTGCCTATAAAAATGGTATCCCTTATCAAAACCAAAAAGTTTTAGTCGTTGGTTCAGGAAATTCAGCAGCAGAAATAGCATTAGATTTATATGAGCATGGTGCTGCTCGTGTAGATATGTTAATTCGTGGTAAACGTTGGGTATTTCCTCTTTATCCAAGACTGCGATCGCTACAATACTGGTTATGGCAAACTAGGTCATACTTTAAACATTTATTTAAAAATAATACAACAGATACTAGAATAGCAGCTATGGAGAGAGCCATAGACTTCTCTCCAGAAGAATTGCAAGCAGAAATCAAGGAAACTGATAAATTTATTCAGCGTTTTGCTGTGGATTTGCGTGCATACTCTATCTATCCAGATGAGAAAGGACCAATAGATGTGGAAGTTAATCAGGGTCGTGTAGCTTGGGTAGATAGAGGTACTATCAAACAAATCAAAAAAGGAAATATTAAAGTCATCTCTAGTCGTATTCAAGAACTTACAAAAACAGGCGTAATTTTTGACAGTGAGGTATCGCAAGATTACGATGCAATTATTTTAGGTACTGGCTTTCGTCCTGGAATCAATAAAATATTGAGACAGCCTGAATTGTATTTGAATGTAAACGATAGGTTATTACCAAAAACAGATGGAAAGTGTCAATCTATTGTTGAGCCAACGCTGTATTTTGTAGGCTTTGAGAAAATTGTTGGTAGCTCTGCAACTTATGGATATTACGGCTGGTGTACAGGTAAAAGAATTGCCTTTCAATTGCTGGAAAGACAATTGCGATCGCGCCAAGAATATTATGTTTCACTCTAGTTAAGAATGATTCGGTAAACACCAGGAGAACGATTTTCCATATTTAGAACGACTACAAGAGGTCGATCCCATGCATTTGAGGGACGGGTGTGTTGTTTTCTCATCGCTATTACTCCCCAAAATTATCATTACTCTGCCGTTGAGAAATATCTGCCAAGATTTCATCCATCGTTAGTGAGTCGAGCCATTGATGACGCTCAGTAGTATAATCGCCACTACCTGAGTCAAATTGACGAATAAACCGGATAGCATCGGCATATCCCAAAGCATCTACCAACGCCTTAAATCCTTTTCTGTATAGTTCAATTGGAGTCATTTTCTTCTCCTTCTAAAGGATTAGTGGTAACTTCTGTCCACCAAACCATTGGGTTAGCAACAACAACGTTTAAGTTATTTCTATAGCTTAATGCTTTAGATAATAAACGGTTATCGGTTGTCAGGAAAACATCAGCGTTACCCTCTGCACAAGCAATGTGAAGAGCATCAAAATTTTTAATATTATAATTTGTTAAATTTATGGCTCGCTTAGAAATTTCAGAATTTACTAAAATTTTCCGTTGAGCAATAGCTAACGCTTCTTGTACCTGCTCTCTTCTACTTAAATCTGGGGTTCTAGCAATCTCTGATTCTAAGGCTGTGCTACTTAATAATTCCCATTCTCCCGTTCGACAACGGCTAATAATTTCTAAAACTGCTTCGGCTTCTAAGCGAATACGCGACTGTGTTTGGTCGTCAAATGGACGATTTAAACAACACACATCAAGATATATTTTATACTTTTTAGCCATCGTGTCAATGTCTTCGAGGTTATCCTAATTTTTCCATACCTTGGGGCAATTTGCTTCAACACAGTCAGGGAAGGATGTTTAGCCTAGTATACCGTGAGTTATTGCAACTTATGGATATTAGGGCTGGTCTACAGGTAAAAGAATTGCCTTTCAATTGCTGGAAAGACAATTGCGATCGCGCCAAAAATATTATGTTTCACTCTCAATACTGCGATGGTTTTCAATCGTTATCGTTAAGGTGCCAGAAACCCGGTTTCTCCAAGAAACCGGGTTTCTAAATTTTGCTTAACCGACAAGTATTGGTTTCACTCTAGTTAAGAATGATTCGGTAAAAGTTAAGTCTCAAGTTAAGTTAGCTTCTACCTTGAATTCCTTAAATTTTCTGTATCGACTTTTATCTTAGCAAATTTTATAAAGATAACAGAACACCTGAAATCAAGGAGTTGGACTAATGAAGAGTTTAATAAATTCTATGAACAATATGCGCTGGAACAGAATGTTTACAATTGCCTTACCAATCAGCATTTTGTTATTTGCACAAGCTTGCGCCCCTAGGAGATTAATTTCTACCCAGTCTACTGTAGAAAGTCCTGTTAATTATCCGCTCAACTATAGTGGTAATTAAATCTGTCTAAGCTTTTGGAATCAACAAGGCGAATCTCTTATCAAAAGTTTCTGAAAGTTTGAGTCTCCCGTTGTAATTTTTATAAAGTAAAAGAACTTACACTTTTAAATTCGGTGTAAGTTTTTTAATTTTATAACTCAATACAGTTCAAGCAGTTGTCGAGAAACCCGGTTTCTTTGCTTTCACGAATGTCCGAATTAATGGAAAAAGTATGAGATCGCATTCAAACAGATTGAGCTAAAAGCATCTTCACGCTGTTCAACTCAGCTTTGAGAGTTGCAATTTCGGCTTGTTGCGCCTGCATGATAGTGAGCAATTCTGACAATTGCGGATTACTAGATGATAAACCAACAACTGTATTAATTCGCTTCATTTCCTCGCAATCGGATGCTTCCCAAGCTCGACCAACGATCTGCGTGTATTGGATAGGTGTAATTTTCTCAGGTGAGACAGCAATCCCTGTACCATCATTTAAACCAGATGGAATAATAAAATCTCCCAGTTGCACCGCACCACGAACCTTAACCGACACTTGACCCAGAAATGAGACTGGTTCATATAAATGCTGATATTGAGACTCTGGCGTATTACCTAAGACAATTGGTTTATCGGTAATTGCCATGACATGATGAGCGCCTGTAACCGTTTTAGTGATTTTGCCACCAAACACACCGACAATATCACCAGGCTCAATCACTTCATCTGCTTGGAAGCGGGGTAAGCACTCTGCGTAATCAGCACTAACTCCCGAGAATTGGATGTTATTTCCTTTAGCATGAATTCCACCAATTTGACCAGAAGGGTTAAAAAACCTGATGAAAGCTTGCTTCAAATCACTAATAGCTGATGCTCTCAACGCCAAGACAGTTGTAAATTCGCCTGGATTCGTTACAGTATTTTCAAATAGAACAGTTGCATTCTCAACTAATGAACCACGAACATTACTTTGAACATGCAAGCGATTACTGGGTGTAGTTGTCCCGATGCCAACGTTCCCGCCCGCTGCAATAAATAATCTACCATCTGCTACACCTGTTTCCACAAAATTTAAGCCCGGTCTATTCCCACCAAAATTTTGTTCTAAATGCCACTTTGTATTTCCCTGTGGATCTTCAAAGCTGAGCAAACTCTCCTGCCTATCCTGTGCTCGAATAGCTAGAGGATTCCGTGGGTTCGTTGCGCCAATGCCGACTTTCCCTCTGTCGATTACCAATACCGAATTATAGGAATTTCCTGAATTGGTTTGATTAAAAACCCATCTGACAACACCGTTTGTCACATTTGTATTGAGAGTTAAATTGTAATTGCTTGGCTCTCGTTTCACTTCAAATCTGGTGATGTTTCCACTGAAGTCATCAGGAGTCTGTAGCGTTAACTTCGCTTCTGGATTTGTCGTTCCAATACCAACATTGCCACCAAGAGGGTTGAGTACCAAATTTCTTGCGCCAGTACTTTGGGTAATTGCTTGAATAGATCCATAATTATCTCTTGTATGATAACCAAGCTCAAGTTGATTATTTTGGTTAGTATTACCTTGAATTACTAACTGTTTGGCATCAACTGTTGCTTGATAGTCACCTTGAATGGTTAATCGTTGGCTGGGATTGGTTGTCCCGATACCAACGTTAGCATCAACGGTTAATGACCCTGTAGTATGAAGTGCATCATCAACTTCCAGTGCGCCAGAAGAATGAGCAGAACGGAGTAACCCACGCATGGTAATTTGAGCGCTATCTGCATTACCAATTGTGGAATTACCCTGTACCTCTAAATTTCCGGCAACTGTGAGATTTCCGCTGACGTTAGCACGACCAGCAACATTTAGCACATTGTTGATTGCGATCGGCCCCGGTAAGTTAGCACCAGGAGCGATCCAGGAACTCGCATAACGCCGCACTGATTCATCAATGGGGGAATTTTGGTTCAGACTAATCCGCGCCAAAGGGACATCATCATCTCCAGGGGTACCAAAAACAAATGATGGCGTTTCGGTAATACGAGTGTGGGCATTGAGGGCATCGGCACCAGGACCCGTGTAGCGATCGCTATCTGCCCGAAATTCATCATAACGAATTGACACAATAAAGGGGCCATCACCATCAGGGAGTTGAACTGTCCGTGCGGTAGTGAGTATAATTTCCCGTCCTTTTTTGTCAATAGCAACACCGGGGTTGATGGTAATACTGCGATCGCTTTGTGTGGTTCTGGTGACACGCAACCCATCGCCGACAACTCCCGAGCCATGTAAGGCTAGTAGATGTTGCTGGCGCAGAGTGCTATGGTAAGCTTGTTCGTCTTGAAAATCTTCTTCGACTAGAAATTGAGCGCGAAAGTAGTTGGGGCGTTTGATTTCAGTATCCATAATAAGTAAGTGAATATTTGGTTTTTACTGTTCTTCTTCAGGGGGTTCTTCTAAGGGAATGGTTCCGAGTACTGTACCGATACCTAGTTTGGAGTTGCGGCGATTGGGGTGGGCGGGATCGCCAATTCGCATAGTGGGGAAGCGAATATCAAGGTCGTAGCTGGTATGAGCAGGTTTTTCCAGTTCGATGATATTGTGGGCGATATCAAGCTGCCGTCCAAGTGTTTCTGGGTTGTTAATTGCCGGAAAGCTGACGGTGACCCTAAAATGGTGGGGCTGCCCGGTTTCGTCATTCACACTAGGTGTTGCAGACAGAAACAGTTCCAAGAGTTGTTGCAGGTTAGCTTTCGTACCGCGAAATTGGTAACGCTCAACACTATGGGCAATAAATTTGCGTTGACTGCGTTCATCTAAATCCGCTCGCAAGCTTAAAGCAACCCAACTGGCTAACCATGTTAAAAATTCTCTAGGTGTTTCTTGGGGATTGCGGGAATCAATGGGATTGAGGTCTATCGAGTTAAAATAGCGGGGGATAGCGGCAATTTCCTCTTCCAGCCCTTGAACTTCAAAACCAACATCATCTGGTCGCCCTAATAAGACTTTTTCAAAGGCTCTAAGATATAAATCGATATCAGAATCAGCTTGATAAATTGCGGGTAAATAGTCTAATAAGCGGTTAGCCATAGTGAATGAAGTTACGAACGGGTGACTTGATTGAAGGGTCGAATGGGAGATTCAATTTGTAAATCACCAGAATTGACTTGGATAGCAACCAATTCATCTGGTTCTAGAGCGATCGCGACTAATTCCTCAGTAGAATTACGTTCTACTCGTTGTCCTGAGGTATCATCGACAACTATCTCATCTTGATTTTCGATTTTAGTAACGTAATCTACACCAGGAACACGATCTAGCAAGCTATAAATCTCAGAAACATAAACACTGCGTCCAAATTTCCAACCTTGCCGTTCCTCTCCTCCTTCGAGTGGATGGAAGAATTGTTGTAAAGCGGAGATCGCCTGTGTTTCTACTTGTAGAGGTTGGGCATCACGCCTGACCTGTAACCTCAGCCGGACTCGTATTGAAAGATACCGAGGAGCAACGATATGCACAGGAGTTGTTAAGAGTCGTCGCGGTTCGAGATAATTGCTCACAGTTGTCAGTAAACTAAGTTCGGGTTGAGGAATCGTATTGTTAACAGCTTTGGGGACAACAATAACACTGATATGCTCTGGTCTATCTGCATAGCGTTCTGAGGAATCCAAAAGCGTCAAGTCCCGCCGGGGGACACAATGTGTACGAGCTACATCAGGATGAGCAGCAAGCGCCAGTTCCTCAAAATCATCACAGGTAATAGCCCGTTGGCGCTGGCGTAATTGCAAAACACTTTGGCGGATATCTGCCTGTAAATCGGCTCCTGGTTGCCACTTTGGACCGTTCAGAAGTCGCAAAAACATCTGTATATTTTGTTGTGTAATTCGGTTCTGCCGATACAGCAACATTTCTGTGATGTGGGCAAACATTTCAATGAGCGTAATCCCTGGATCGGCGGGATTATGGTTTGTCCATTCTGGTGCGTAAGTGGGAATCAAATTTAAAGCTTCAGCGACTAAATCGTTATAAGTGCGATCGTCGAGGTTGGGAAGGGAAAGAGACATAGGGTTAATTCGTAATTCGTATTAAAAAACCGCGAAGACGCAAAGAGCGCAAAGGAAGAGGAAAAGAAGATGAATCTGAACACCGTTTTACTCATCAGAATTAATGTGGAGAACCACTAGGGTTGAATTGTTAAATTAATAGTATGATTGCCGGAATAGACCAGAAATTGACTACTCTCTGGAATTGGGGAAATACTTAGACTACGAATGTAATCAACACCAGGAATGGCTTCGAGTAAAGCATAGAGGTCAGATTTATAAGGTTCGCGTCCAAAGTCCCAGCCTGTACCGTCCAACCCGCCTGTCAGGGGATGGAGAAAACGGTCAAGGGTTTGGCGAACAGCTACTTCCACACTGCTAGCTAAATCAAGAGAGACTATAGCAACTTCCGTTGTCACATCAACGCGGACATACTCCGGTCCCACAACCACCAAATCAGCATTTGGTAAACGACGGCGGTCAAGATAAGACTGCACCCGATTGATTAATTCCAAACTGGGTGAAGGATTGGTTGCATCAGTATTAGGTACAATGATTACACTTAATACGCCTGGTGTTATTGGTGTTTGCAAGGTAATCACCGGATTAACTACTAGATTGTGTAGAGGAACGCATTTTGCTCGTGCAACTTCTGGTGAGGCTTGCATTGCCAAATCTTGATAATCTTCTACTGTTACAGCCCGATCGCGGTGACGGAGTTGGCGGGGAATGCGATCGCGTAAACTTTCTAAACTTTCAGCATCAGTTCCCCCTGTTGCTGCTTCAAAATTAGTGACTGCTTTGATAAAGGGTATAGTGGTTTTGAGTTGAGCGATCGCCCCAGGATTGCGGTTACCTGATGCTCCTCCTCCAATTTGATAACGGGTGAGGCGAAGATTACCCGTACTAGTGGGGGGAATCATTCCCTGTTGTCCATCCCCAAAGCGAATTTCTCCAGTGAGATGGTTGAGGACGTAATGGCGATCGCGGGGTGTAGAACCATAAAAGTCAGTCACTTCTTGCCAACGAATCCAGCCATTGGACTCCTGCACATCCAAGTGTTGACCATCTAAAATCGGAGCTTGAGTCGTGCGGAAGGTTTGAGACTCAGTACTATCACTAGAGCCGAGAATTTCATTGTGTAAAGTTTGAGCTTGAATTGCCATTGTTGTATTCAACAGCAATCTTTGTAAATGAAGTGCTGTCAATTCTGTACTACTCAGCAACCGGGCTCTTAACCAGTATCTTTCTTTACCAAATTCTAGAGATGGAGTAAAATTGGCTGGTACTAAAACTTCCACCAAACCCGATCTGCTAAACCCAGCCGTTTCATCTCGGATCGCCAGCGTTTGCCAGGTCTCACCATTAAAATAATCCCACGCCAGACGCAAAGCTTCACGGGATAGACGATTGTTACTAAACTCTGGAACTTTAATATAAAGGTTAATAGGGCGATTAGGAAATGCCAGACGACCAGGTGGCAAAGTAAACCCTAAATAGAGCGTCGATTGTGTATCTCTAGTGGCTTGAAAAGGGGTAAGAGCTTGTGTTGCTGAAACTGCCAGATTTTCAGAATAGACAAAATCATTTTCCGTAATAATGACTTCAGGAGCAGCCGATTGCGTCAACTGATAATCCACCCGAATTGATTGGATAATTGGGGGGTCAAAACTTGCTGCTTGGAATTCATATTTATCGCCATCTTGTGTATAACTAGCTTCCACACCATAATTTCCATCGACAATTCGCACCCTTAACCAAGCATTTTCAACACCGTTAATAGTCGTAAGTTTCACCTCTGTCGGTAGGGTAAATTTTACTGTTCCAGTTTTTGTCAATGCATTGGTGGTATCTGCGAAATTGTTAGTAATAGGGGAGAGCGCACCGTTTTTGCTCGTCGTCCCTAACTGCAACCAGCTCTGACCATTCCAGCATTCCCATATCAGTTTTGGCTCTAATTTATCTGGCAAAGTCTTCATCAGACTGATATTGAGCGTAATGTTAGCTCCCGCTAAGCCAGACACCTCACGGTGAGCTAGGTAAAAGGTGTCACCGAATTTAGGTTTTTCGCCAAAGGGGTATAATTCTTTCGTTAAATCTATTGGTAATTGGTTTGTGAAAGCCACCTCTGGTATTAAACCAGTCCGGTTGAGTGTCGCCTGTAGATTGAAGTTTTGTAAAGATGGTAGAAGGCTTGCTTGAGTTATTGGTGTGAGCAAGCGACAGCGTAACCAACGGTTTGCAATACCATTAATTAAAGATACGGGTATAGCTGGAACTGTAGCAAAATTTAGTTGCTGATTGCCAGATTGGTTGAAGACTTGGGGATTAGTTGGTACAATTATAATCCATTCAGTCCCATTCCAAATTTGCCACTCTACAGTTGCATCGTCACCCAAAGGTTGTAAAGCATTGAACTGGATTTGCAAGTTTTGAATTGCGAGAAAGCTCAAAAGTTGGCTGTGTCCGATGTAGAATACATGGTCAATCGGGAGATCGCCTTGAAATGCAGCAATACTAGTGCCATTCTCTGATAATAGAGCAGCTGTTCGATCGGCATAGCGATCGCCTACAGGGTCACGCACCAACACAGACACCAGTTGCGCGGATGTAACAATTAACTCCCGTTCTGTTTCAAACAGCGTAGGTTCACTGGCTCCAGCCAAAGCAGGGGCAGCCACTTGAGTTTCTGCAGGCACTACTGCATCCCCAGTTGTACCCGTTGTTAAAGTAAATGTCAGTGGTACTCGTGCTGGTTGCGGTGGTAACTGAGCCGCCCCTAACAAATCCAGAAATGCTAAGAAATTTTTCTCAGGAACTCGATTGAGGCGTTGAATAATGATTTCTGCAAACCTCGCCATCACTTGCACTAATGCCGCATTCACACCCGTCAAAGCTTGCGGTTCCCTGGTGTTAGGATTGCGAAAGGATTCTGGATCATAGAATGCTAAAAGCGATCGCAGTTGTGCGGCAATTTCTGGGGCGGTGCGACGATCAATTGGTGGTGGAGAAAGTGCCATTACTACCCTGCACTCCTTTCTAAATAAAACGGATAGACTAAGTTAAACACGTTATTGGTTGCCCGAACTTGATAATCGATATTGATCAATAATTCCTCCCCTTCTGAAGTTGACTGAGGGACAACTTGGACATCTAAAACATCAATGCGCGGTTCCCACAACAGCAAATCCTCACGCACCATTTGGGAAATTTGTCCAGCAGTGGCTGCTGTTTGCATCTCAAATACCAGATCGTAAATACCACTGCCAAAATTAGGACGCATTACCCGTTCTCCTTTAGCAGTACCGAGAATTAGCCATATCGATTGACGTACACTGCCTTCATAAGCAGCGGTTTCTATGACACCGTTATTATTTGCCTTGATGGGGAAGCCTACACCTACTGCTAAAAATGTTCTTGCCATTGCTGTTTGCTGTGTAATTTAACCTATAAATACTGTACTGATGGCTATTACCTGTCCGATGGGTAAATCTACTGGGTCATTACAGGTTTCAGCTACATCGCCGTGACGGGCTGCCATTTTGCCGTTGATTCTTACTGTGGGGCTACCTAAGCGAATTGTGCCGCGATTTGCTGGTGGTGATTGGAAACTGGTTCCGAGTGGGGTGGGAATGTGAGGGGGAGTGTTGTCTGCTGTGCTGCCAACGGTGGCGGCTGGTAGTCCCATGACGTTGACATTGCTGCTGAGATTGCCATTGATAATGCCTATAAAGGGATGGGGTAAGAGTTGAGGTTGAGGCGGCACTCCAGGCACAATGACAAAGTGATTATCAATTGCTGTAATGCGATCGCCTTGTTTAGCTGCTGGTTGTCCCATAATGCTAAAATTTAGTTTAAGTTAATAATTTGCCCTTTGATATTCATCACGCCGTTTGTTTCAATATCTGCTTGACTTTGGGCATTGACTTTGAGGGTGGTTGAAGCATTTAGTTCGATAGATTGTGCTTCTAGTTTGAGTGTACCCTTGGGGGCAAAGAGGGTCAGGTCTTGGGCTGAATTAATCGTGACAGTATTATTTTGTGTATCAAATACCAAGCTGTTGTTGCCGCTTTTATCAATAATTTCAATTCTTTCTTTACCATCTGTGTCATCTAGGCGGATAAGATGACCACTGCGGGATTTAATGAGACGAATGTTATTTTTACCATCATCATTATTGGTAGGAGGGCGACCCTGACCATTCCAAAGCGCCCCAATTATGTAGGGAAACCGGACATCACCATGTTCAAAGATGACTAACACTTCGTCATGGACTTCTGGTAAAAAATAAATGCCGCGATCGCCTCCTGCCATTGGAGTAGCTAGTCTTGCCCAATAGCCTTCATCGCGATCGTTCAGCCAGGGAAAGGTGACTTTAATCCGCCCTAAGTTATCGGGGTCTTGATTATTGGTGACAGTACCAATGACTACACCATAAATACGATTGGTCATTGTCAATTGAGTTGATTCATCCACCAAAATATCCAAAAAATTCATGATGCATTTCTCCGTACACAGAAATGGGTGTAGTAACCTTCGTAACTATAGCGATGACTGGCAGAGGTGACGTAGTATCTGCCACTAAAGCGCAGACCAATGTCTTTAATTTCAATCACACGACCAGCACGTAAATTGGTGCTACCTAAACAAACGCCTTCACCTGTGATTAAGTTCAAAGCTGTGCGGTTGAGTTGAGCTACTGCTAATTGATCGGCTTCTGATTGGCTCATGATAGGATGGTTACTAATCTGGGCGATCGCATTTCCAAAAGCTTGACTACTCAATTCAGCACCATTCCGTCTTCCACCCATGTTAGTCACAGTGCTGCTATTCCCTGAAATTACTGCATTTTGCTGAAAATCCCAACCCCGTACTGTTACTTGATTGACCTGACCTACTGAGGAAAGGTAAGGACAAAACTCCAACAAATAATCATCTAAACTAAGTGTGAGTTCAGCACTGTTGCTATTATTTACAGGTCGGAAAAACAGAGTTTTACCCTCAACCACGACCTCATACTGAATTTGCTTGGCTCGCTGTTGTAAAAACTCCCAATCAGTTTGATTGGCTTGCAAGACATAAGGGTGTAGGACTGAACTATCTGTGACATTGGGTGATAGACTGACTTCCTGAGCAATGCGAGCTGCAATGTCACTGTCTTTTTGATCGACAAACGATCGGGTTTTGCGCCCTCGTTGCAACCGATGACGGCGATCGTAACCGCGTACAATTAAGCTGAGTGGGTCAGAGACGGAAAAGCGTGGTTCTAAGCCTGTAATTTCACCTAAAATTAATGTTTCAATATTATTGTCATAACCAACTTGAATTTCTACTTCAGCACCAATAGCAAATAAGCCGTAATCGTTCAGCCAAAGATTTTCTGAGTCTTCAGCACTGGTGAATTCCAGCGTGAACATACTCGGTAATTCTGTGTCATCATCTACAACGAGCCGAACAATATGGCTGAAGGCATCAAAGGACTGATTTGACAACGGTTGACCATTGATAAAAATATCAAAGCGTGGTGTGATAGGCGCTCTCAAATTAGGAAAAACCATAACCAATCCTCCTACCGTAACGATGGGATGCTTAATGAAGTGCCAATCTTCAGATCGCGGGGATTATCTAAACCATTAGCTTCGGCAATCATCCGCCAATTTGTTGGATCTTGATATACTTCTGCCGCAATACTGCTGAGGGTGTCCCCCAATCGCACTACACGGGTAGTCATTTCCGGATCGGTTTGACGCTGATCTGCTTCTGCATCCAGCAATTCCAAAAACACAACATTCAATTCCGCCCGTACAGGCTTGCCATCTCTACGAAACAGGGTAAATTTTTGTGTCAAACTACTGACAACGCCCACAAAAGGAAAATCAGAATTAGGTGGTGCATTTCCCCAAGATACCTCGCAGGTTGGTGGACGGGGCGTTGGCTTAATCGGTTCAATGCGGGTGAGAGCAACAATTTTGTTAGTTTCTTCTCGCACATCTTGGGACCGACTTTCTGTAACATCGAAAAATAAATCTAAGGACAGTTGCCGACTACCACCGCCACTAAATGATAAAGTTGGTGCATTCAAATAGTTTTGAGATTTAATCGATTTACCGTTAGCATCCTGGGGCGGTGTCCAGTTCACCGACTTGGTAATTGCATAAGTGGTGGGATTAAATAGGACTTCAATACTTGGTAATCGGGAAGGCGATTTTGGTCGAATTTTCAGTTTTGCAAGTGTCATCTCCCAAACCCTCGACGTTCACGTTCAATTCGTAACTGACGAAACAGGATGCGACTCACCTGTTCTGCTACCTGTGTCACATCTACCTCTGAAATCGAGGAATTTGGATGCTGGGAAGACATCACTGGGACAGCGACTTCAGTAGACAATGGTGGATGGGCGGTTACAGTGGAAGCAACCTCGGAAATACTTTCGCGCACTGAACCTGTATTTAGGGGTAAAGCAGCCGGGGGATTTTCTCTACCGCGATTGGTGCGTGCATAATTAGCTTCAATCCCCTGGATGCTTAGATAACCATTTTCCTGTGCAAGGTTCGCTGGTTGAGCGATTGCTCTGGCAGAATTGTCAAAACGCGGAAAATCAATGTATCCCAAATCCACAACATCCTCATTGTTAACTCGTTGGATTTGTTGAGAACTGAGTGGGAGTTCAGAAACAACGGGTAATTGACTTGCTGTGGGTAGAGATGTAGGCGATCGCTGAATTAATTCAGCTGATGATAATGGTAATGATGCCGTTGTTGCAGCTTTCATCTGAACCAATGGCGATTGTGCTGATAATGACATCTGGGATAGCGGCAAGTCAGTGGTTACGGCAGTAGCCAAAGGCATTTCATTCGTTGTAGGTAGTAAGGAATTCACTGAATCATCAGTATCTAGCTTTGCCTGTGTAGTCGTAGCAGAAGATGCTATGGGTAGAGATGTATTTCTAGGCGATCGCTGAATTAATTCTAGTGGTGATGATGCCGTTGATTCAGATTTTGCTTGTATGGTGGTACTAGCACCCATGTGGCTAATCATGGGAATTGCCTTGCGACTTACCCGAAACTGACCTTCAGATGAAGGATTAATAGGTGAAGTAGATTGAGCCTTAGGCTGAGTAGAGCAGAAGTTGTGGTGGTTTTCAATGAGTTGGGACTTCAACCCCTCTCGATTATCTTCCTTCGTGCTTTCTTTTTTGAGAGTAGAAGATGCTGAGGGGAGAGATGTATTTGCAGGCGATCGCTGAATTAACTCGGCTTTCGACTGTCGCCCTTCTGCTTCCTGCTTTCTGCCTTCTTTCTTAATCGCCGCAATAGAACTAGCAACCGTTGAAAAAGTATCAGATGGCACTTCCAATGCTGGCGGATTTACTAACACGAGTTCTGATTCAGCAATTTCATTAGTATGAGTACCATAACGGGTTTGTAATTGCTGAACCAATGCTGCTCGCTGAACAATTGCTTGTGGTATTTTTGCTGCGCTCGACTGAAATCCTAGTGAATTTACTAGACCAACAGGTTCAGTGCGACGGCGCTCAAGTCTCTGTATGAGAGGACTTGATGCTTCTGGTGTTGCTGGGGATGAAAAAGAATCAGGCATAATCACCTTCTTGCACGTCTAACAGTTCCGGGTGTCCTTGGTCGGCTTAAGCCGCGATGCACTAATTCCACACTCTCAAATGCCACCGCATTCACATCAGCCCTTAGTTCTGGACCAGTCCAGCGATAGGGAAAAGCGTCTCTAAAATCCCACCAAATCACAGGCAAACGTTGTTCATTTAACAGGTAGATAGTACCGTTGCGACGTTTAACTTCACCATCTATGACAATATTCTGATGCCATGCCCACAGTTCATCAATTTGGCTCAGTCCCTGCTTTAGGACTAAGGGTGGATATTTCGTGGCTCCGGCAAAATAGTGGCGGTATTCATTTACACCACCTTCGTGATATTCCATAAATTCAGTTTCCACCTGCAACCCACCGCATTCTGAGAAACCACCCGCCAGAATCCCGTCAATTTCAATAAAGAAATTAAAAGCTCGGTAGGGGTCAAGGATTTGGGCTGTAACATTAGTAACAACACTGGTAGCAATATTTAAACCAGGTGGTGTATTTCCAAGAAAAGTCATTGACTCAAGCGCTCAAACGCTGGTTAATTTTAGCAATTTCTGCAACCCATTTCAGGCGTTCGGGATGTTCTAATTCCAGGATGAGATCGCTAGACCAGTGAAAGTGATAAGCAATATATGCTACCTCCTCATAGAGGCGGTCGAGGGGGTAGCTTTTTACTCCCCCACGCTGCTCAACTCCACTTCAAAAGCTTGTTCGCAATGGGGACACTGAGTACGCACTCGGTTCTGCCCTGTTTGATTGACACGACCATAGAGGTCTTGCAAAAACGCCAAATCAGCAGCATACAAACCTTCAATCACTTTAGGATTGATATATTCCAAAGTACCCAACCTAGTAATAACACGGGAAAGCAAGATTAACAGCAAGTATGCTTGATTACTGCGAACCCGTGCATCTTTAAAAGGAGCAATTTCATCTAGAGCAGTGGCTAAACGCATTACCCCTTCTTTATGCAAGTTCCCCTCAGCATCAACATAGCCCAAAGGTAGCGTAAACAGAAATTCAGTCTGAAGCATAGTTATAGCGGTTTTCGTTTGAATGAAGTACAATCTATCTGCGTCCATCTGCGTGAAGGGTGCGGTTTTTTAATTCGAGTATGTATTGCACTCAACTGAAAACCGCTATATTTAAGCTCTAACGAGTTCCTCATGGCAGATTTCTAACTGCTCAACCGCAACTTCATTACTGGTAGCATTAAAAGTCGGTCCCGTCCACTTAGAAGGCCAAGCCCGACGGAGATTCCAACGTATTTTTTCTTCACCAGATTCATCTACCAAAACAATTGACACATTACGTCGCTGAGTGCGCCCAGCTGCAGTTGACTGCTGCCACTGCCATAACTCTTGAGAATCCGTAATGCCACGCTTAAGCATAACTGGAGAAAATTTATTTAAGCCTGTCAACTTACGAACATGATTAGGGTCAGTACCTACACGATATTCGACTGGGTCAGTATTGACATCTAAGCCGCTACATTCTTGAAAACCGGCTTCTGTGATACCATCAATTTCGACACGAAAGTTAAAACCACGATATGGATCAGTCATAGGATTTTAGATTTTGGATTTAGAATTAAAGACTATTACTCCCTTCAGTGCTGTAAGATTACCACTCTTCTTCCCCTCTTTCTTCGCGTCCTTTGCGTCTTTGCGGTTCATTTCAATAGATAATCCTCAAGCGGAACAGGAGTAATAAACATTGAAACCCTAAACTAAGGGTATAATTTCCGTAGCCCCGACATGCTGAATAACTCGCACGACAATAAACTCTGCGGGTACGGCTGGTGCAAGACCGATTTCTGTAATCACCTGTCCAGCTTCCCTGACTTCAGGTGGATTCGTTTCAGCGTCACACTTAACATAAAATGCCTCGGCTGGAGTTTGCCCTTGTAATGCACCGTCTTGCCATAATTGAATGAAATACGCAGTCAACTCGCGCTGAATGCGGTTCCATAACTGAGGAGCGTTAAAGTCAAAGGTAGCACCAATTTGATTACGCTCAATTACACGTCCTACCGTCAAGAACAATCGCCGGACGTTGATGTAACGCCAATTCGGATCACGGCTGAGAGTACGTGCGCCCCATAAACGTATTCCTCGCCCTGGAAAACTTCGTAGACAATTAATACCACCTGCATTTAACTCAGCGTTGGTGGGATTATCAATCACTTGTTCTAAGTCCAACACATCGCGGATGTCTGCGTTAGCTGGCGCTTTAAATACTCCCCGATCGCGATCGCTCCGAGCAAAAATTCCGGTAACATGACCACAAGGAGGAATCAATTTGCCTGAAGCATTTGTCAGCCAAGGATAATACAATGCTCCATTCACAGGTTCCGGTTGACCGATGGTGAGTTGTTGACGTTGGGCAATTACGGTTTGTGTGGTACGCTTCGGCAAGGCATCAAGAATAGCAAAGCGATCGCCTTGTTCAGCACAATGTTGTAAAACTGCTTGCTGTAACCGCAAAATAGCATTTTCATCTGCCAGTAACATAACATCCGGAACAGCCACCAAATCTAGATCGGTGAGGGGAGCTAAAGCGGCGATCGCTTGTTTAAAAGCCGATTCTTGCAGAGACTCCACTCGCACTACATAGCAACGAGTACCACCATTCTCAAAGAACCCTCGGATAGCGGTCTGCAAATACCCCTCAGAGGTAACACCGAGAGCATTTGTCACTGTGTTAGTAAAAGAGTCCAAAAACTCTTCTTGCCGATGTAGTAAAATTGGAAAATTGGCAAGCGGTTCAACAGTACGATCGCGGCGATTAAATATGCCCACAAATCCTGGAATACCCGTCGGTAAAGGAGCTTCTGGCTGTAAGAAAATCTCCTCTTGATACACTCCAGGAGCACGGTAAACAGTCAACATAAATTCCTCTTTGTGAGATAAAAACTTTACTTAGCTCACAGGAGTCGTTTGACTGAGGCGGAAAATCACAAACTCAGCTGGTGTGACAACAGCAACGCCAATTTCTGTGATAACTCGACCTAGTTTTCTATCCTCTGAAGTGTTGGTAGTTTCGTCACACCGCACATAAAATGCTTCTTGAGGTGTAGCACCAAATAACGCTCCTGAGCGCCAAACGGTAGTGAGAAATGCTGAGACATTGCGAGTAATTTTTGCCCACAAGTTGCGATCGTTCGGTTCCATGACTGCAAACTGAGTCCCTTCATCAATCGATTCCCGCAAAAATAGCAGCAACCGACGCACATTGATATAACGGAACTCGCCATTTTGATCGCCGCCTAGTGTCCTAGCTCCCCATACCCGAATGTTACCGTTGATATCACGGATACAATTAACGCCTTGGGGATTGAGTCCATCTTGTTGATTGCGGCTGAGACTGTATTTTAATCCCAATGCGCCAAAAATCGGTTCGTTGGCTGGCGCTTTGTGAACACCCCGCGTGCTGTCAACTCTGGCATAAATACCTGCAATGTGACCGCTGGGTGGTACATATTTGCGTCCATTGCCATTGGGTTCGGTAATGCGTCTGACTGGGTCAAATACTTGAATCCAAGGGAAGTAAAAGGCCGCGTAGTTGGAGTTATTCGGTAAGATGTTTTGTGCGTTGCTTGGATCGAGTTTCGTGAGGTCTGGGAAACTCACACCCGTTGTTGGAGTCTCAGCTTCCACAACTTCTGGACTATCGAGAATCGCAAATCTGTCTTGAGTAGCTTCAGCGCAATGGGTGACAATTGCATCTCGCACAGCATCATCAATTATCCCAGGTGCTGCGACAATCGCAATTTCGTCAATTGCTTCAAATGTTTGTTGTAAGAAGTTTGCGGTAATGTCACTTTCCCCAACTACCCGCACTACATAACAGCGTGTGCCACCATTGTTGAAAAAGCCATAAACAGCATGTGCGAGGGTATTTTGACCTGCAGCAGTGGAAAAATCTCCAAAGAACCGCTTGAAGTCGCTGAAGTTAGTGCATAATTTGACTTCGCCAGCTTTGACGCGATCGCTCACCGCAAAGGGAGTTGTTATATAAGGCAAATTCTCCGGGCTGCTTTCTTGAGTTGGATCGTAGTTTGGATTCGGGCTGGGAATGTCAATTGTATCAGGGACTACCCCGATAAAACCTGCGGTACTGGTGCCTACGCCTGCGATCGCCTGGACGACTGAGGGAACTTCCTCGACGTAAACACCAGGGGAACGATATTCCATATTTAGAATGGTCTCCTGAGTGTGAGAATAGGTTATTGATTATGGGTAATCGTGTGTTGATTACCAAAACGTTTTTTGATTGAACTGTTTATGTTATAGATTTTTCTAGGTTTGGTGTCGATACAGAAAAGTTAGGTAGTTTTGATGAGTGCATGGACTTAATTTTTCATCAGCTAATTTTACTGTACTGTTCTTCTAGGACTTTGAGTACCTTTAAATCAACTTGTAATAAGGATTTGAGGTGAGCTATAAATTTTCCCATAGTTACTCCTTTCATACTTAGTTCTACCAAGATAGCAATATGGGGGTGTGGGTTTTGTGAAATTGAGTGATATTTATACTTTATCTCTTCAGATGTTTGTGCGATGATTTCCCAATCTTTCTTCATGATGTCATCCATGAAAGGCTTATTCCGTAGTAATTCTGGAATGACTTTCGCTAGAGGTGGAGAGCGATCTGGAAGGGGATTTTCTCTGTTTGATGTCTTTGATTCTGGTGATGAAGGCAGGCTGCCATTGCTGAAACTACTATCTTGAATGTACTTTTGTTCTAGAGCTTTTACCAATTCTAAATCAACTTGTGGTAAGGATTTGAGGTGGGCTATAAATTTTCCCATCGTTATCCCTACTGCGCCTAGTCTATTCAAGATAGCAATATGTGGGTGTGGGTTTTGTGAAATTGAGTCATATTCATACTTTATCTCTTCAGATGTTAGTGTGATGACATCCCAATCTTTCATCATCATACCAACAAAGAAAGCGTTATTGCTTACTAATTCTGGAATGACTTTCGCCAGAGATGGAGAGCGATCTGGAAGGGGATTTTCTCTGTTTGATGTCTTTGATTCTGGTGATGAAGGCAGGCTGCCATTGCTGAAACTACTATCTTGAATGTACTTTTGTTCTAGAGCTTTTACCAATTCTAAATCAACTTGTGGTAAGGATTTGAGGTGGGCTATAAATTTTCCCATCGTTATCCCTACTGCGCCTAGTCTATTCAAGATAGCAATATGTGGGTGTGGGTTTTGTGAAATTGAGTCATATTCATACTTTATCTCTTCAGATGTTAGTGTGATGACATCCCAATCTTTCATCATCATACCAACAAAGAAAGCGTTATTGCTTACTAATTCTGGAATGACTTTCGCCAGAGATGGAGAGCGATCTGGAAGGGGATTTTCTCTGTTTGATGTCTTTGATTCTGGTGATGAAGGCAGGCTGCCATTGCTGAAACTACTATCTTGAATGTACTTTTGTTCTAGAGCTTTTACCAATTCTAAATCAACTTGTGGTAAGGATTTGAGGTGGGCTATAAATTTTCCCATCGTTATCCCTACTGCGCCTAGTCTATTCAAGATAGCAATATGTGGGTGTGGGTTTTGTGAAATTGAGTCATATTCATACTTTATCTCTTCAGATGTTAGTGTGATGACATCCCAATCTTTCATCATCATACCAACAAAGAAAGCGTTATTGCTTACTAATTCTGGAATGACTTTCGCCAGAGATGGAGAGCGATCTGGAAGGGGATTTTCTCTGTTTGATGTCTTTGATTCTGGTGATGAAGGCAGGCTGCCATTGCTGAAACTACTATCTTGAATGTACTTTTGTTCTAGAGCTTTTACCAATTCTAAATCAACTTGTGGTAAGGATTTGAGGTGGGCTATAAATTTTCCCATCGTTATCCCTACTGCGCCTAGTCTATTCAAGATAGCAATATGTGGGTGTGGGTTTTGTGAAATTGAGTCATATTCATACTTTATCTCTTCAGATGTTAGTGTGATGACATCCCAATCTTTCATCATCATACCAACAAAGAAAGCGTTATTGCTTACTAATTCTGGAATGACTTTCGCCAGAGATGGAGAGCGATCTGGAAGGGGATTTTCTCTGTTTGATGTCTTTGATTCTGGTGATGAAGGCAGGCTGCCATTGCTGAAACTACTATCTTGAATGTACTTTTGTTCTAGAGCTTTTACCAATTCTAAATCAACTTGTGGTAAGGATTTGAGGTGGGCTATAAATTTTCCCATCGTTATCCCTACTGCGCCTAGTCTATTCAAGATAGCAATATGTGGGTGTGGGTTTTGTGAAATTGAGTCATATTCATACTTTATCTCTTCAGATGTTAGTGTGATGACATCCCAATCTTTCATCATCATACCAACAAAGAAAGCGTTATTGCTTACTAATTCTGGAATGACTTTCGCCAGAGATAGAGAGCGATCTGGAAGGGGATTTTCTCTGTTTGATGTCTTTGATTCTTGTAATGAAGAACGAGCAGAGTTGTTATTAAATGAAGTCTGAATTTTTGCTGTATCTGCAATTTTTAAATCTTTCTGCTGCACTACATGAGTTAACTCATGGGCAAGTAATTCTTTTCCCATTGAACTACTAGTATTATACTCACCCTGCCGGAAAAAGATATCTTGTCCTGTGGTGAAGGCTTTTGCTTGAACTGCTTGATTAAGTTGATCAGACTGTGCATCTGTATGGATTTTCACACCACTAAAATCAGCCCCAAATGCCTGTTCCATCAGTTGGCAAATATTATCTGCTAAAGGCTGTCCTCTGCCTCTGGCTTGTTGAATTGAGGTTTCTAAATCAGGTGTAATAGCCCCTCCACCCTGAGTAGCCGATCGCTGCACTAAAGCATTCATCCCTAACTCGTTTTCTTCATCCAGCACACCTTCCCGTTGAATAGTATCTGCAGGTTTCTTTTGCAGTTCGTCTTCTTCTGGCATCATGTCTCGTGGCAAAGATGGTGACTGCGATGTCTGGATTTGATTCACAACTTGTTTAGCAACACGATCAGCTTCTTGTTCATATTTATTACCCACGGCACCAAGGGTAAGCTTGGCTTGAATTGGTGTTTGTAGTTGTCGCGTTTGTTGCAATACCCGATTGACATAGCGATTGCCATACTGTCGCTGTAATTGCAGGATGACTTGCTGTGATGATTGGGGAGATGCGGCTGCCCGATTTATCATCGCCGCATGAGCATTTGGATTTGGAGTATTGCTAATTGGCGAAATTTGTGCTGCAAGTGAAACTGGTTCTTGGGTAAACAGTTCTTCTGTTTCTAGATTTTCTGGCTGTAAGTCGGCTGTTTGCTGTGTAGGTTGAGATTTAGAAGAAGCGTAGGCGGATCTCGCCGCAGGCATCGCTTTTAGAGATTTACGAGACATAGAACACCTCAATTCAATTTTGGATTTTGGATCGTTACAGATGTTGATGTTGGTTCGTGTTTCTTTAGGCAAATGACAAAATAAGGGACTATCTTAAAGTACCACTACAACGATGAGCGATTTACATTACAATAGAGTCAAAAGCTTTTGGGAATGGTGTTAGAATGCAGCGCTTTTGTGTCACTGAAATCCAAAATACTCACAGTGAAGTTTTCAGCCAAGCTGCTGTTGAGCCAGTTTTACTCACGACAGAGTCGCAACCGAGTTATGTGGTTATGTCTGTTGAAAATTATGAGCAATTAATCAACCGACTGGCTCAGTTAGAAGATTTAGCGCTCGCTCAACAAGCCCAAACTGCTCTCTCAACCTCGCGAATGGTTGGTACAGAAACTTTTACAGCAGAACTTCAGCGTTTGGCTGCGCTGGATGGTGACGGCTGAGAATATGGCAAAGCTTGATGGTCTTGAAACAGTTCTTGATTTTCTCAAAGGGCTACAGCCTAAAATCGCTGCCCAAATTGCCAAGAAAGTGATGTCGTTGAATGTTGATCCAATACCTACCGATTGCAAAGAATTGACTGGTTATGCAGGATACTACCGCGTAGATTCTGGAGAATATCGCATTGTTTATCGCTTTGATGCAGATGCGGATTTAGTTGAAGTGATTTTGGTTGGAAAGCGCAATGATGACGAAGTGTATAAGCAACTTAAGCGCATATTGGGCTAATTGCGATCTCATTCGTCCTGACTCCTTAACCATGCGATCGTGGAAGACGCCGAGCCAAACAGATGTATCAATCAACAGCATTACGAGTGTCCACGCAGGGCTTTGTGGTCGAAGTCCGGGGTAAACTGGATTTGTCCGGTGAGGTCAAGAAGGTTTTTCTTTCTACGCGATCGCACAAGTTCTTGCAAAGCGAGGTTAAGCACTTCTTCTTGAGTGGTAAGGTTAGTAAGTTGGAAGGCTTCGTTAAGAAGGGCTTCATCAAGGTTGAGAGTGATTTGCATGGGTTAAGTGTGGAAAAGGTTTGAGGGACAATGTCGTCTTAACATCTATCATATAGGTAACGTGACTGCTTGGGAATTGGTGCGATCGCTAGTGTCAGGCGATAACTAATTCCAGCTTTTAAGAGCCACTCATTCGCGCCCCAAAATTCCAGCAGCAGATGATTATATTGCTGGTATTAGTAGAATCATTTCACGAAGGTTTTGTATATCTCTAGAGCGAAGTCCGTATTTTCCTGAGTGAATGTATCTTGTTCCATAGCAAATGTCTTCTCTTGTTCAGCTTCAAGCAATTTACGATTTTCCATAAAGGTGTTGTATATTTTCATAGCGAATAGCCTCTTTTGTTCAGCTTCAAATAATGCCCGAAGTTTGTCAAGCTTATCTTCCATTTTATCAACTTCTGATTTTAGCTGGTCATTCATAGACTTTGGAAAGGTATTTTGGTACTCTTGATGCTTTAGTACCTCCTCTACCGTTATGCGGTAATAGTCTAGCTCTGTCTGAAAGGAAGAAAGCAAATTTGAGGATACTACCTTATCTAGCTTCATCCGGGACTTGGTATACGTTAGCCCTGATGCATTTGAACGTTCTTGCAATCCTTTTAATTCTATGGTTTTTTCTTTGATCTCTGTAGTCTTTTTCTGAATCGCTGACAAAAGACGCAACACCTGTAATGTGTACTTAGCTTTCTCGGCAGTTCGGCTATCACCAATATTGGGTAGTTTACTCTCAAGTTCCTTGATCTGCTTCTCTTGCACATTCGGCGATTGCGCTAATGTAATTGCTTCTTGCTTAAGCATATTAGCTTGCCTCCCTGTACCCACAAGATGAGACAAAGCCCCCAGTAACTTCTCTATACCCTCAGGCTGCTCTGGCTCAATAATTTCTTTTACTTTTGGTTCGATCCCCAAAGTGTCAGTAGATACATCTATTATCTCTTCTGGAATTCGTAGGGTTAATGGTTGCTCAAAAACATCGTTAGATTCCATATGAGCATGGAATGACTGATTAATTTCTGTCTCTTGACCCTGAGAATCTGTAAGTGCTACTTTTTGATTTACTGGTCCATACATTTGGAAGTACCAGAGCGCACTTAGCACTGAATTGTCCCAAGCATTGCTAATTAATTCTTCAGCTTCTTCAGCCTTAGTTGCAGTGTTCACTAGGCTTTGTATTAAGCTTTCTCTCCTATTATTTTCTTGAATTAACTGAACTCTTGTATTATTTTCTATCGCTTCTTTTTCGTCTTTATCTGTAATTTCATCAAAGCCCTTCAAAGTACTCTTTCCGAATTCGTTGCTATAATTCTGTTCTGTCATTTTATTCAAATTATCCTGGTATTCTTTGCTCCATTTATGGGTTTTAACAAGAGTATCCCAAAGTTCATCCAGTGCAATTTGTACACTACCTTTTCGATTATAGTTTTCAAGCGTTACATAATCTTCACCACTTTTAGCAATCACAGCAGCAAAATGGTATGGGAAATTATCTTTACGCTTTATTAAACTAAAAGTAGCCATCATTTCACCAACTTCAGGAGATGCATACTCATTAAATCCTAATTTTTTAGCATCCTCTTCAGGAAATTTTTCTGCATAATTAAGGTCTTTTTCTGTAGTTCTTTCATATTCTATCTTAACCTCAGAAAGACCGGTCTTAAGCATTGGTTTACCCGATGATAAATCTTTACCACCTGTGGCAACAGCATAAGCCATCTCGATACATCTTTCTCTGATGCTTGCTACATTGTCAAGTTCTTTATTTTTTGTTTTTTCTTTGCTATTAACGGGCTGTATTCGCATTAATTCTTTGCCGTTTACTTGTATTTTTTCTCCTGTTTTTTCTAAATCAACCATTGATTCATGAAATGCCATAGTTTCTTTACTCTTCTTTAAGACACTTTCTGTAGTATAAAAATCCTTTGTTTCCTCTGTTTTTAATACGTTAGGAACAGCCATTTCGTCATCATCAGACACTCTTAACCCAACACCCTTTTGTTTTTGGACTTTATAATTGAAACTGCCAGTCTCTTTGTTCATCACCAATTCATTCACTCTGGTGTCTACAGACTTTGACATATCCTCTGGGTTCACTACCTTAAAGCACTGCACTACCCTATCTTGGGGAGAAGTATGCATCCGCTGAACTATTGGTTGGTTTACAGTTTTGTCTTCTTGTAAGTAGGTGGGCGCTAAAAAACACAACTATATTAAGAAATGTAAATTGCCTAAAAGCTTTGTCTTTAAAGCATTTGTGGAACTTTACAGAACTTTACATAGTTCGGTTTAATTGTGCCTACCTACTTACAACTTGGCGTTTGAGTTGCATCCCTCCTGTCTGCTGAATAGTGTGCGTTAACTCATGAGCAAGTAATTGCTGTCCTGCTGAACTACCAGGACTGTACTCGCCTTGGCGGAAAAAGATGTCTTGCCCTGTGGTGAAAGCCTTGGCTTGAACTGCTTGATTAAGCTGATCAGACTGTGTATCTGTATGAACCTTCACACCACTAAAATCTGCACCAAATGCCTGTTCCATCGGTTGGCGAATATTGTCTGGTAAGGGTTGTCCGCTTCCTCTGGCTTGTTGAATCGAGGCTTCTAAATCGGATGTAATAGCCCCTCTATCTACAGTCGTTGATCGCTGTACTACAGCATTTATCCCTAACTCGTTTTCTTCATCCAGCACACCTTCCCGTTGAATTGTATCTACAGGTTTCATTCGCAGTTCGTCTTCTTCTGGCATCATGTCTCGTTGCACAGATGCCGTTTGAGTTGTGGATGGCGATCGCGATGTCTGGATTTGATTAACCACTTGTTTAGCAACGCGATCGGCTTGTTGTTCATATTTATCGCCCACCGCACCAAGGGTAAGCTTGGCTTGAATGGGTGTTTGTAGTTGTCGTGTTTGTTGCAAAACTCGATTCACATAGCGATTGCCATATTGTCGCTGTAATTGCAAGATAACTTGCTGCGAAGATTGGGGAGATGCTGCGGCGCGATGAATGATCGCCGCATGAGCATTTGGATTTGGGGTATTGCCAATTGGCAAAATTTGTGATGCAAGTGAAACTGGTTCCTGCGTAGCTAGTTCTTCTGTTTCTAGACTTTCTGGCTGCAAATTGGCTGTTTGCTGTCTGGTTTGAGATTTGGAAGAAGCGAGCGCTTTTGGGGATTTATGAGACATAGGACACCTCAGTTCAATTTTGGATTTTGGATTTTAGATTTTGGATTGTCATCAATGTTGATGTTGATTCGTGTTTCGTTAGGCAACTTAACTTCTTCGGGAGTTGGCGCGATCGCTAGTGTCAAGCGATAACTAATTCCAGCTTTTAAACGCCACTCATTCGCGCCCCAAAATTCCCAATTCTTGGGTGTGTCTTCTGGTTGACTCACCCAAGTTCGGATTGGGAATGGTTGATTTTGCAAGTTTTGGTGTAGCTTATCTTTTGGTAAAGTCGGGTAGCGCAATAACGTCAGTAACACGTTACCTAACAATTCATGCTCATCACCAACCTCTGCACACCATGCTGTAATCAGATAGGTAAAATCTATGCGTCGGGGAGCAACTTGCCGAGTACCTGTTTTTTCGTTGGGTGGTACATTTAGATATTGTTGTCTATCAAACCTTAATTCTGTATTTTCACGTATATCATAGAGAAAACAATTAATGCGCGGTTCTGTCGTTTGGTCTTCCCAGGTTTTGGTGGGACGCTCAAATTGAATGCTATGAGGTTGCATTCCTGACATCACTTCACTTAGTAAAATCCTGAGTGTTTCGTCTAAGTAATGAATCATCGCGGTAAAGGGGATTGGGGATAAGGAGAACTAAGAGAGAAAGAACTAATGACAAAGGACTAATGACAAAGGACTAATGACCAATAACAAATCCCTCATAAAAACTCAGCTTCGTTAATTAATCGTCCTGTTTTCTGTAACTCTCGCTTGGTTGCTTGCAGTAAATGTTTCATTGCGATCGCGGAGCTGCTCCCTTCAGCGAGCATCGCTTCTCCTGTATCAGCTGCTAAAAACGCCGCTGCAAGGACAATATTACGAATGCTACCCCCTGCTAGTTTGAATTGTTTCGCTAAACGGGGTAAATCTACATCAGCAGCTAGCGGAGTCTGAGTCGGAAACATTCCTCGCCAAATCCGCAGGCGTTCTTCTTCTTCAGGGAAGGGAAAGCTGATGATAAAGCGAATCCGGCGGATAAAGGCTTCATCAAGGTTTTGACGTAAATTTGTGGTCAAAATCGTAATCCCTTCGTACTCTTCCATTTTTTGCAGCAAGTAAGCAACTTCTAAATTGGCGTAGCGATCGTGGGCATCTTTGACTTCCGAACGCTTGCCAAATAACGCATCCGCTTCATCGAACAACAAAATAGCATTGGCATTTTCTGCGGCGGTAAAAATCCGATCAAGATTTTTTTCGGTTTCACCAATGTATTTACTCACAACTTGCGACAGGTCAATTTTATACAAGTCCAGTTGCAATTCTTTAGCAATTACCCCAGCTGCCATTGTCTTTCCTGTTCCCGGTGAACCACCAAACAGGGCATTTAATCCCTTACCTAGCGACAGTTTGTGTTCAAATCCCCACTGCTCAAATACAACATGGTGATATTTGGCGTGATTACACAGTTCTTTGAGTTGAGCTAAGGGCTCAGGAGATAATACAATATCATCCCAACCATGTTTTGGTTGAATCTTGCGGGCGACTGAACCCAAATCCAACCCTGATTGAGCGCGGATGGCAGCAAACACATCTGCGATCGCAGGGGTTTTGGTTTGGCTTTGTTGTTGCATCGTCTGCCAGAGTGCTTGATTGCGACTAGTCGCGATCGCTTGAGCGATTTGCTCTGTTGTGAGATGAAATCGGTCAGCAATATTGTCTAAATCGCTGTCATCGTGGGGTATCTGGGCTGTATTTAGGTGTAACTGCCAGCAAGCACGTCTTCGATGAAAATCAGGCACTGTCAAAGAAACTGTAATTATCTCAATGTCACTGGTTGCTTCCCAAGATTGCACACCTACCAGAATTGTGAGAAATTTCTGCGATGATAGTATGGTTAACAGTTGAGCATAGGCTGTTGGATGTTCTTGAGGCTTTAAGCTGTCCAATCCTTCTAAATAAAGCACTGCTCCCTGAAATATTGCTTCTCTCCACAAACGTTGTAACCATTGAGAACTATCAATTTTTGAGGCTAAAACCTGGGCTAAATTAGCACTCAATAACGGACGATGTAATTCTGTGGCAATAGCTGCTGCTATTTGGTGTTGTCCTAATTCTGGTTCTCCCTGAAAATACAAACTTGGTGGCTGATTTGTGGATTTGAGGTAGTGGGCGATGATCGCTTGTAACCCTTGTTCAATTGTTGACTCTAGGAATAAACCACTCAAACTGACATTTGGTTCAGTTAACTGGCAATAACAAGCTAATTGGGGATCGAGTCCTGGTTGTTGCCGTAAAAAGCGACTGACTTGCTCATCCACTTTCAAGGCATGGCTAAGAAAAGCAGGCTGTGTCTGGTGCCCATCCGCAATCAGATGCAGTAACCCATGACGTATCAGTGGTGCATTGGGGGAAAAGTGGGAGTGTCGTCGCAGTTTGTCAACAGCATTAGCACATAGTAAATTCAGCACCAAATCGATGTTGGGACGTTTGCGAGTGACATCATCGTGTAGATATGCATAAAGTTTCTCATAACGCAAGTCAAAATCGGGAGCAATTGCGATCGCTATTACTCCCATATCGAAGACTGATAAGTTAAAGTCTTGCTGCAACTGCTTCCAGCTGATATCTGCCTGCACAGCCTCTCGCAAACCTACTTCTAAAATTCTAGTTTCTATAAGAAATACTGGTGTTCCTGCTTCACTCAGCAGTAGTTTACTAACATTTACCGAGTCAATATAGAGCCCGGAGTAGGGATCGATCCCGGACTCATCTATTTGGTAACTAGCTGCGTTTGTGCTAGTCGCTTGTTTCAAGAGACTATCTAACCATTGCAGCATCGGTAGCGAACCATCAATGTTACGCTGCCTCACCACCTGTTTGCTTCCTTCGAGGACTGCCTTTTCTAACTGTGTCATCGCCAAATTCTGAATTCATACAATTCAGGAACATCTTTAGTTATAGAGTTTTAAGCGATAACCGTCGATACAGAAAAGTTCAGTTTCAAAACTCCTTAACTACTCCCTTTCCGCCCGAAGATTACCTATTGAAATGAACCGCAAAGACGCAAAGAGCACGAAGGAAGAGGAAAAACAGATCGGTAATCTTATAGCACCGAAGGGAGTAGTTTTTCAGTACTCAAGATATTAAATTTTTGATGATTGGTTGCGAACCTAAATAACCACTTGACAACCGGGAATGATTTACACAAATGCCATACTATATAATTGCAAAACCGTAGAAATTCTTAGAAACCCGGTATCTTTGAGATACCGGGTTTCTTGCTTTGTAGCGGTAAGAGTTATGAATTATTACCTATTCCCCCCAACCCAACGGAGGTTCAATGAGGGTTTGATCTGATTTATCAGCCCTAGAACCAGGCTTATCTACAATCTGTATAGTGGTTGCTTGGGGACCTTCTTCACCCATTTCCATTTCAAAACGGACACCCGTACCAACTTCTATACGGTCAAATTCGTCATGGAGTACACTATTGCGGTGAAAATAGATTTCCTGACCATCTAAAGTTCTGATAAAACCATAGCCCTCATCTCGAAATACCTTGGTTACAAGTGCGGCTGTTTCTTCAGCGTCATTATGACTTCGGGCTTTATCACTTTCCTGCTGGCGTGTGTTAAGTTCTTTTAACTGTCTCACCGCTGCTTTAAACGCATCTCGAATCACCGCATCTACTGGCGCATATTGGTTGCTTTCCGGTGGATTGCTTTCTGCCACAAGTTCGTGACCAGGTGGTACGGTCATATCTATTCGCACTCTGAAGGGAGAACCACTCTTTGGGCGGTCATGAATCTTTTCAATCGCAATGTGACAGCTACTGATGTGATTGCAAAATTGTTCTAGCTTGCCTACTTTTTCATTGACTAAGTTATCCAAAGCATCTGTTCTATCTATATTCCGATAGGTAATTTCCGGTGCAACTTTCATACTTTTGTTTTTCAAATGTTGAGTGTTAACTGATTACGATGCGCCTACAGCTGTTTTCTCTTCTCTGTTTGCTGCCTTCTCTAGCAAGTCATGAACTTCTTCGTCTGCTGTTTGCGGAAAATCGTCATACCACAAACCGACACTGTAAAAGGGATTTGGTTTCATCCCACAGACGACCTCGTCTACGTTGTTTTCAAACTCTTGACAGGTTTCTGGTGCTGCTACTGGTACTGCGATCGCTATCTTAACTGGTTCATACTTTTGCAAAGCCGTTACCGCCGCACGCATCGTTGCTCCTGTTGCCAAACCATCATCTACCAAAATCACAGTGTGTTCCTGCAATTTTGGGAATGGACGGTCTCCACGATAAATGCGTTGTCTTCTTTGTAATTCCTGCTGTTCTTTTTCCGCCACTTTGTCTATTTCTTGCTCAGGAATACGAAGCGATCGCACAATATCTTGATTCAATACTCTGACACCACCAGACGCGATCGCTCCCATTGCGAGTTCTCTTTGGTCTGGTACACCCAGTTTTCTAACCACAAAAACGTCTAAAGGAAGATTTAGCGCTTTTGCAATCTCAAACGCAACGGGTACACCACCCCGTGGAAGCGCTAACACCAGCACATCTCGGCGGTTAGCATATTTTGCCAACTCCGCAGCCAAAAACTGACCAGCCGCTGTTCTATTTTTAAATCGCATGGTGTCACGCTCCTTATTCTTTCCAAAGCAATGGGCTTTTAAGTATTCACTTGCATTTGACCTTGGCTGCCCGCAAACAATGGGTTATAGTCTGGTGGGAGTTGAGAGCGAATATCATTAATCTCTCCAGAAGATAAAGCTTCACCCAATACCTCCATAACCACACGAGCATGGTAGACAGCCTGTGGTGCTTCCACGCCTTCACGCAGACTCACTCTTTGAAAAAACTCATTCAGAGACAAGGATGCTCCAGCACCTGCATATTCATGCTCTAAATATGCTGCAATACCTTTGGGTAACTGAGCAGCAGCGTGTAAAGGCTCGTTCCCTGCTAAACGTTCAGCCAGTGTCTCTAGTGTAGCACGAGTCGCCACTTCCGCATCCCCACGTGAACTGAGACGAGCGCGATGCTGGACTTGTCCGATAAACTCGTCGTGTTGCATTCTCCCTCCTAATCTGTCCTACAACGACTTGCTAGCAGTTGCTAATCAATGCCTTTGTTTCTACGCTAATTTTAAAAAGCCAAAAATTCCCTTTCCTCTGACTAACGGGGGGTTGTACCTACTATGTCTTTCTACTGAACGAATGAAAAGAAGACTTTTTCTACCTGCCGCAAACCACACCAGTAGTTTCCCTGCTACTATGTACTACCTGTCCTTACTTTTTTGTAACCTTAGATTTTTCTCGTATTTTCTTAGTATAAATTTCTAGATATTAACAGCCAAATAACTTGAATACAAACAAGAAACTTTTATAGTCTTAGTGGTCATTTAACAGATTTAAATGTGCAATAGTAACAAAAGATTGCAATTACTTGACAAAATAAAAAAAGAAGTAATAGCCCTACTTAGGGAATTCCAAAAAAATGTCCCAAAATTTCTTGTGGTGCGGGCTTCTAGTCCGCCACTTGTGCAGGACAGGCGTCCCCACCCATCACACAAGGTAAAGAATTTATGTCTTGAAAGTCCCTTACCTAAAAAATGCTGTAAGATATTAGGCTCTGTGGGATGCTGACAACACGAGAAATTGGAAATCACGTCCATCTCGTCCGTTGGCTCGGTTTTTCACCCTCAAACCAATTCAGTCTCGGTCTAAAACCTGTTCGTTTTGCCTTATGGCTCGTAATGGATACACTCTACCCGTTTTTGCTGTAGCATCTGCGAAGGCTGCATTAATGCATCTGCACCAAAAGATAGACTCCCAACTATCCGTTGAAATTGACCTTCTCCCCGGAACAGCAAAGATTCTTGTCTCACAGGTAGCCAATCTCTTACCTCAAAGTGCTTTAGCAATTACCTTGAGCGACCCTGGTGATAACCTGGATTTAACCCGAAACACACCGATTTGGGCTTTGGTAAGGTTGTCCGAACGGCAATCTGAAGCTTTAATTTTAGAAGCGGGAGAGGGGTTGGGAAAAACAGCCACCGGATCTGCGGCGATTTACAGCTATGCTCGTCGTCTATTTGATGCTAATGTATTACCACTCATCCCACCAGAGCAAACAGCAACGGTGACAATTGTCCTTCCTGAAGGTCGTCAACTAGCACAAAGAACTTCAAATGAAGCCTTTGGTATTTTAGAGGGACTAGCTTTGTTGGGAACAAGCGGTATTTCTCAACCCCTATCTGCGGCTGACCATTTAGAAGAATTTCGTCTAGAATTGCAACAAAAGGTCAAAGTTTGCCCCAACTTAGTGTTTTGTATTGGTAGCAATGGTATGCAAGTAGCACAACGTTTAGGCATACCAGATTTGGCAATTGTGCAAACAGGTAATTGGATTGGTGCCTTATTAGTAGAAGCTGGAATATATCAAGCAAGTTCTGTCTTATTGCTGGGATATCAAGGCAAACTTATTAAGCTAGCAGGTGGCATTTTTAATACTTCCAGTCACCTAGCAGATGCCAAACTAGAAATTATCAGTGCGGCTGTGGTTGCAGTAGGCGGCGACATACAAGCAGTACGTGCAGTGTTAGATAGCAAAACTGCTGATGCAGCATATCAAAAAATGAAAGAGCTGGGTTTATCAGAATTAGTCTTTGGAATACTAGCTGAAAAAATTAGTCAGAAAGCAACCGCCTACGTACAAAAATATGCTAACGTTGCCCTCAAAGTTGGTACCATTTTGTTTGACCGCAAGGGTGAAGTTATTAGTCAAGACTTACACGCAAAAGAACTTTGTTAATTGCTAATGGCTAATGGCTAGTGGCTAATGGCTAATGGCTAATGGCTAATGGCTAATGGCTAATGGCTAATGG
>JAWQFQ010000090.1:19951-33918 GCA_035967975.1 Scytonema sp. PMC 1070.18 | reverse complement strand
AACAACTAACAACTAACAACTAACAACTAACAACTAACAACTAACAACTAATCATGTACTCGTGCTTGGTTGCGCCAAATCGACAGATGTTGGTGAATTGAGAAGCCTGGTATAAAGCTTCATGGTTTCAGAGGTAATCCGATCCCAACTGTAATTAAGCTCTACATACCTTCGTGCATTCAAAGCCATTCTTAGACGTTCTTGGGGATTGTTGAGTGCTTGGTCTAGAGAACGAACACAAGAGTCTATGTTTCCCGCTTCAAATAACATTCCACGATGTTCGCCAATCAATTGCTTGTGAGGAGGGATATCACTTGCTAAAACTGGTATACCTTCCTTCATAGCTTCTAACATTGCTAGAGGTAAACCCTCCAAATCCGAAGGAAGAACAAATAATCCTGCACCCCGGACAACTTCCCATAAGCGAGAACCGCGAAGTTCCCCCGCATACACGATATTGCGGTTATTTGCGACTTTCTCCAAAAGTGTTGAAGTGAATGAACGCGTATCGCTAACGCCCCCAGCTAGAACCAGCTTCCATCCAGGTGGATTTAAAGCGCTAAAAGCATCAACAAGTAAATCGGGGCGCTTCTCCGGTACTAGCCTACCTAAAAACAGAACGTAGCGTCCTTGTTCAAGACCTAATTTTCTACCGTGGTTAAAACTTGAGTCAGATTCACCATAATTAGCAGGTGCATTGGGGATGTAAACCGTATTTCTACCATACGTTTGTTGAAAGTAAGTTTGAAGGGCGTCTGACACAACAATCAATCCATCAGCAAAACGAACAGCAGCTTTTTCCCCCATTTGAATAACACGGGTGGAAAAACTTCCCCACTTTGCACGTTGCCAATCTAGCCCTTGACAAGTTACAACAACTTTTGTTGATTTGACAAGCCTCGGTAGACAGGTAAAAAGAGAAGGTCCAAGAGCATGGAAATGAACGATATCATACTTCTTCCCAGTTGCAAAAATCGCTCCTAAAGCTGAAGTTATAAAAGCATCCGCACCTCTGATATTTAATCCTGGTAAGGAAATGACACGAACACCCTCATAGTCGTAGGAGTCTTTCCAAGAAAAATCAGTGTAAGAGGAGCGGGCGAACAAATCGACAGAGTATCCTTGTCGTACCATGCGTGGATACACTTCTGCACAATAATGTTCAATTCCGCCTTGTTTGGGGGGTAGACCTTTTGCACCAATGACAGCAATTTTCATAGTAATTCAGTTTTTATCTGTATTTTGAACAGGATGTACACACTGATTTGCTCTGGGGTGTTAAGTGTGGGGTATGGGGTGTGAATCGTAGTCCCTTCCCTACCCCCTACACCCTATGTTTTCACACTCCGACAGCCAATCTAGCTTTTTGCTCCCAACGACTAAACATATCGCCATAGACATTGTGAACAACACTACGGGCTGCATAAGGTTGTGCGGTTTGCACACAAGCCTCCACAGGATAATTTTCTGGATGCTGGAGCACCTTGCGTAAAGCATCAGCAATGCAAGCTGGCGTTCTTTCTTGACAAACTACTCCACTGTGAGCCGTCAGCAATTTAGGCGTTTCACCACATTGAGTTGTGACAACTGGAGTTCCACTAGCAAGCGCTTCTAGAACTACCAAAGGTAGTCCTTCGTAAGCACTGCTTAAGACAAAAACATTGCAGATACGGTGCAGACGTGCAAGTTCCTTTTGAGAGACTGCTCCTAGCATCGTGACCCGATCTGCTATCTCCAATCTAGCAGTTTCCGCACGAATGTCTGCCGCTAACTCCCCATCACCTGCAATAATGAGGTGAACGTGAGGTTCATTTAAAGCAGCGATCGCACGTACCAACAAAATTGGGTCTTTCTGAGGATGAAGCCGACCTGCGAACAGGACAAACCGTGTCTCCTCAGCCACACCCAACCGAGACGCTAACTCTCGCCTCTCTACCATTTGTTGCGCTTTCGTCAACGGATAGAAAACTTCATTGTCAAAAAAATTTTTTATGTATGCAACACGGTCTTGCAAATTAGGATAACGCTGCTTGTATAAGCGTGCTGCATCTGTATTGCAAGAGAGAATTTGGTTAAATTGAGGAACTAATAAACTTTCTAGAGCAAAATATGCGGCGGGAAATCTTCTCCAAAGAATCGCTTTCTTATTACCCTCTGCTTGCATTTGTGTACTAATATCATTATGAATAAACAGAGTTTTCTCTCCCTGCCAACCAAAGGCTGCGATCGTTGGTTCGATCCGATGAAAATGCATAAAGTCGGAAGCAAAAGAACGCCCTGCAAGAGCAACCGTATACTTTATTGTTGTTGGAATCAAGTTTCTTACATTATCATTCTCCAGAGTAAATAAAGGGAAAAAAGCTATTTCTCGTCCTGCAAATTCCGTTTGTTCCCAACTTCCAATCGGTTTGGTTGGATCGTCTCCCGTTCCTACGAGTCTTACCTCGAACTCGCTTGGAGCATATTTTATAAAAGTATTGATGAGTGTCTGTATCCCTCCAATTGTTGTGTTCCAAGGATTGAACTGGTAAAAAATCGTTAGAACAGGTTTACGCATGGTATCCACCCTGCATTCATTCATATAGTGCAAATGCTCATAAAGTTTTTTCAATAAACTCAAAAAAGTTAACCACTGCCTCCTAAATTAAATGCAACTATCAGTTTTTGAATTCCTCCAATAGTCATATTCCGCCAACTTCTAAGGATTAAATTATCACAATCATTTAATTGGTCTACACATTTTAGATACCTCATATTACTTAACTGAAGTATAAACACGTTGTTTTAACTTTTACCCAATCGAGCTTATGTAACCCTCGCACAAAAATAACCTCTAACGTAGAGACGCGACACATCGCGTTCCTAGAGGATAAGGGGTTTTAAAAGTGGATTCGGGTATTACAGATAAGTAAAACCTTAATCACACTTATCAAATCGTAGTATCTTTACCTTTACTTTGCACTAACTAAATCAAATTTTTGCAAAATCTTTATATTGAGTGTATAAATTTTGTCTTAAAAGTGACAAAACTGTGATATATTGTTAAATTCCTTCTTAAAATATAAAAATTATGCAGGATAACTTTACATAATCTTCATAAAATCAAAGGTGTACCACACAAAAGTCCGTATTTATGCCCGTATATTAGAAGTCGCTTTTCAAAAGCTTTATGTTCCCACTGAAGAAATAGCACTAATGATATTTCCTGATACCTTGCACCTAGGTTAAAAATCGGGTTTCTTGCAAATCACATAGCCTAGAAAGCTGAATTTAATGTTCAGAAACCAAGTTTTTTAGGTTTTGTTGAGAATGGCGCAAGATGGGATAGGCAAAAGTATAAACCTGGTAACTCATGGGAAACCGGGTTTCTAGACCCCTGACCTAGCGCATCTTTTCTAAAAGTTAAAGTTGCAATTATAAAATACATTTTTTTTCTATATAAAAAAAATAAAAATATTTATTTGATTTGTCAAAATGGCTAAACCAAGAAACCCGGTATCTTCAAGATACCGGGTTTCTAATTTTTGCTCTTTCGACAAGTATTGACCCAGAAACTGGATTGCGCTGCTTTCAAAAAGCATTGAGGATTTCTATAATTTTAGGAATATATGCACTGTACAAATTGACCATCATGTGTATATAAACGAACTCATAAATAATCTTGGTTGTTGGTAAGATTATTTATGAGTTATGGATTAAATACTCAGGTCAGTCGTGGGAGCAGTCAATTCGACTTAGCTTCCAAATTTTCCAAGCGACTTCTGAGTTCCTGGTTTTGTTGTTTGAGTTGGTCAAGTTCCGATCGCAGCTGACGCAAAGCAGTTTCAGGACTAACATTCTTTTGAACCCTAGAAATTTCTTCTTCTGCATAGCGACGCACACGCCCATCTGGTGTTTGGTCAGCCACTGCTTGTAGGATAGCGATCGCCTTAGGAGTTTCCATCTGTCCCAGTGCAGCAACCACCGCCAACTGAGTTAAAAAGAAAGTTTCCCTGGAAATTTCTGTCAATCTTGTCAATATTCGTTCTATATTAATACTATTCTGACCGACGGAAATCTTTCCTAAAGAACGAATCGCACTTAAGCGTAAGGGTTGCGGAACACCCGGCTTTGTGTACTCCATCAGAATATCTAAAGCAGCCTCCGAAGTTTTGAGTTCCGCCAAACCCGCGATCGCACCACTTCGTACGACTTCGTTCCAACCCGCCTTCTTTTCCAGAATTGACTTGAGCAGTTTGATAACTTGTTCTTCTCTAGGTTTATCATCAGTACTTGATGTAACAACATTACCAATAGCACGAGCCGTTGACGCTTCTACATAATAACTAGCATCCCCTCCTTCAAGCAATTCTTGCAAAGCATCATAGCTGTCATGAGTCTTAATTTGAGCCAGTGCTTCCACCACAGCACGTCGCACCAAAGAATGTTTATCCTTCAACCCAACAACCAACTCATTAAAAACGCAATCCAACTTAATTTCTACCAGTTGTTTAGCCACCTCAGCCCTTACGCCCCAAAACGGATCGTTTTTCAGCGATGTAGACAGTGCTTTCACAGCCTCCAAACCACCTTTTTTCGCCAAAGCTTCCGCCGCATAAATACGAGAGATAGGGTTTGGATCGAACTCCAATTGTGCTTTTAACTCTGGTATTGCATACTCCAAAGATACCGTTTTCAGGAAATTATTCCCCATATCAAAGCTAATAAACTGGGGTTTTTCCTCTAAGGGGAAATAAAAGCTCTGTTCCCGTTCGTTCACCCGCACAGTAAACTTTTTGAATTGGGGAGTGGAGGTGTAATGCTTTGCGTCCGTACCGGATTGAGGAGTATTTTCTTGATTCTGAACTGTTAACTCCTCACTCTTCAGATTTTGAACAAATCCAAAACCGATGGGTATTTTTAAATCAAACAAGTCCTTATTTCCTGAAGAAGCTTGAGTTTGAATCACCGTCACTTTAGCCAGTTTAGAATCATTATCCCAAGAGTAAGCCACTTTAAAATCAGGATGACCGCCCCGATAGACGTACTGGTCGAAGAGGAACATGAGATTTCGTCCGGTAGCTTTTTCGATCGCCCGTAGCAAATCTACCGTTTCCACAGTTTTGTGAGCATTATCCCGCACAAACAGTTGAATTGCGTTCCAGAACAATTCATCTCCAAGTTCCGCCCGAATCATGTGATAAACACAAGAACCTTTTTCATAAATATGGCGGTCGTAAAGTTCAATTGCTTCTCGGTAAACATGAGTCACCATTGGACGGCGATAACGACCCTTGTCTTCCGCCAAATAGCTACGAGCTTCCAGCAAGCGATAGTATGCGGCTTCTTGATCCCCGTACTCATTTTCCGTCCACATCACCTCAGAATAAGAAGCCATTCCCTCCTTAATCCAAGCATGAGACCAATGCTTAATCACCACCAAATCACCAAACCATTGGTGAGCGAGTTCGTGGACAACCAAGCTTTCCGTGTTGCGGTTATCTAACGCAGCCCTTTCATCCAACAAACATCTATCTGTTAACAGCGTTGTTGACGTATTCTCCATCCCCCCAAAGATGAAATCATCAACACAAACCTGAGCGTACTTAGGATAAGGATAGGGATAACCAAATTTCGCGCTCAAAAACTCAATCATGCGCGGAGTTTTGCCCATACTACGTTTAGCATCTTCTTCGCGCCCCTTCTCTACATAATATGTAACAGGGATACCGTTCCACCGATCCTGAATTTCTGCAAAATCACCCACCGCTAGAGTCATGAGATAGGTAGGATGAACTTGAGAAAGCGACCAGTGATACATTATATAATTACCATCTTCTTCTGTCGCAATGAGTTCACCATTAGAAATTGCCATTAAGGGTTTGGGAACTCGGACGCGAATTTCAGAAGTAGAAAGTTGTCCTGGGTAGTCAAAGCAAGGGAACCAAAAACGAGAGTCTTCGTCTTCTCCCTGAGTCCAGACCTGCATTGGCTTACTGGAGTAGTGCTCATCTGGTGCGATAAAGTACAGACCGCGTTGTGGAGTTTCCACAGAGTAAGAGATTGCGATCGCTATTGACTTATCCGCCACTGTAGGTGGATCGAGTTGGATAGACAAATGCTGTCCATCATAACTATACTCTTGAGGTTTACCATCCACCTGCACGGACTCGATATTAAGGTTGACAGCATCTAAAGTCAAACGGTCAACGCCGTTACGGATTGGTGTGAGAGTGATGCTGCAATAACCCTGGTAACTTTTACGACTAATATCCAGGTTGAGGTCGAGAAAAATATGCTCTACCTTTCCCGGACGGTCTGGGTTATAGTGAGGTTTTGACCCTGGTAACTCAAAAGATTTGTATTGATTCTTCTCTGTATCAAAATAAGACTGCCACATTGATGTTTACTGACCTTAGTAACCCTGAAACTCGGAGTGAATGTATTGAATATAAAGAGGGAAAAACGGCTATATTGCCTGTAATTCTTCCAAAATCATCCCTCTCGCACCCTCATACTTTGCACCCTGCTTTTCAAACAAGGAAATCTTGTGTCCTAAAAGTTTAACATTCTGTAAAAATATTCCTAAGATTTATATAGCTTACACTAGCTCGCAACTATCTAAAGGAATATATTTTTTAGATGAAGAACACAGGACTTGCGGATTTGTTCTGAAGGCGATTGAAGTTAATCTTGGATCGCTATAATACCCACGGTGTAGGAAAACAATCATTTTAACAGCAAATACAAAAAAAAGAGTGGAGAAGGGTCATAAATCCGAAAACTCTACAATGTTGTTTTTACGAACCTCGGAGAAAATTTGAGGAAAAGAGGATATTGACAATGCCAGAAAAGAAATCTAACAATAAATTTTTACTTCCTGCTCTTGGTGCTGTTGTCTTTGTAGCAGGAAGCATAGCAGCTTATTTGTATTTAAAGGGCGGTCCGTCTGGAGACATCTCCGGTGTCATCAGTGCGGCTAAAGTCGTCCCAGATGAAGCATTGATGGCTACTTATATTTCCACCGATCCCAAGGTTTGGGCAAAATTAGAACAGTTTGGGACACCCGAAGCACAACAGTTAGTTACCAAAGAATTAGAGAACTTAAACAAAAATTTATCCCCAGACAACAATATTTCATACGAACAAGACATCAAACCTTGGATTGGCGGAGTTATGATTGCTCTACTACCGCCCAACCCAGTCAAACCAGCCCAAAGCACTCCCCAAGCAGCACAGGAGAATAATATCTTAATGGTAGTGGGGATCAAAGATAAAATCGGGGCTTTAAATTTTGCGAATAAATTAAAGTCACAAAAAGACATAAAAGTTCAAGAAATTGATTATAAAGGCGAAAAAATTATAGAAGCTTCAGGAAAAGGGTCACCAACGTATACAGCAGTCTTAAATGGCACATATATTGTATTTGCTCCCGAAAAGCCAGCTGTACAACAAGCGATCGACACCTTCAAAGGAGAACCTTCCTTTGCGACTAAAGAAGGTGCGGACAGCTTGCTAACGCGGAGTGTAAAACTTGAGAACACTTTGGCACAAGTGTACGTCCCTGACTATCCCAGCATGGTAAAGCAATTAGTGACCACAAATCCCCAATCAGCACAGTTACCACCACAAAGCCTAGCCCAACTCAAGCAAGTCAAATCAATGGTAGCTGGCGTTGGAGTCGATGACGCAGGTGTGCGAATGAAAGCCTCCGCCAACCTAGATCCGCAACTCGTTACATTCCAATATCAAAATAGCTCAGCAAGAGTCGTATCTCAATTACCCACCGACACCCTCGCCCTCATCAGCGGACAGGGGATAAAAACATGGTGGTCATCTGTTGTAGAACAATCCAAAGATGTTCCAGAATTAAAACAAACTATCGAACAAGCTAGGTCTCAACTACAATTTATCGGTCTTGACTTAGATAAAGACGTATTCGGGTGGATGGACAGAGAATTTGGTTTTGCAGCCATTCCATCAAACCAAGGAGTCCTAGCCCAGGTAGGTTTCGGAGGCGCATTCGTATTCCAAACAAGCGATCGCAAAGCCGCCGAAGCCACCCTCAACAAACTCGACACCCTAGTCCAAGCACAATCACTCAAAGTCGCCAAAAGAGACATTGGTGGAAAAGAAGTCACCGAATGGCTCATTCCCCAACAAGGAGCATTACTATCCCACGGTTGGCTAAACGGCGACACCGTATTCATAGCCCTAGGTGGACCCGTCGGAGAAGCGATCGCAAACCGAAAAGGACAAGCCCTAGACAGCAGCGACAGCTTCAAAGCCGCAACAGGTTCCCTACAAAGACCCAACAGTGGATACCTCTACCTAGACATGGACAAAACCCTAGCCCTCATCGACCGTTTCACCACCGCTCAACAACAACCCATTCCCCCCGAAGCCAAAACCATCATGAGTTCCATTCACGGCTTAGGAGTAACCGCCACCAACCCCAGCAAATCCATCAGTGAAGTAGAGATGTTACTGGCGTTGAAGAAGAAATAGGGGTGTAGGGTGTAGGGTGTAGGGGAAGAAATTTCTCTACATCCATTCCATCTGCGTTCATCTGCGGTTAAATTTCAACAACTCACCTTTTTCATCGAGTCCAAAACCAAGTTACTACAGATAGACAAAAGAGGGTTGAGAAGGTGTCAACAGAAGCTGAAATATGGCAAAATTCAATCAAGCAAAAATCAAACCTAAACAGAAAAGCACCAAATGCCCCTCAGTCTGAATTTACCACCAGAGTTAGAAAGCGAACTTAGTACCGAAGCTTCTCAGCTAAACCTATCGCTCTCCGAATATATTCTACGTATCCTGTCTAAGAGACAAGTTTTAGAAAATCCGCCAAAAACTGGAGCAGAATTAGTCGCATACTGGCGAAGCGAGGGTTTAATAGGTTCACGAGCTGATATTGCTGACAGTCAAGAACACGCTCGTCAGTTGCGACAAGATGCTCAAAGACGCTCTTCTTAAACTTGTTGCTCCATTACCTGTAGTCTGGGCTACCGAAGCTGACTGCGTTCGTGCTTTATCAGACTTTACAACCTATCATCTTTCAAATAGTTTAGGTTTGCTTGATGCATTAATTGGTGCTTGCGCTATTGGACAAGGTGCAAAACTTTGTACTTTTAATGTCAAACACTATCATGTGATGCTTGGTTTGGTTACAGTACAACCTTATACGCGCTGAAAGAACTATCAACTCACCTTTTCCATCGAGTCCAAAACCAAGCCAAAGCACCAAAAAACAAAGTAGCCAAAATACTCCAAAACAAAGAAGACACCATAGGATGAGGTGGATTACTCACAGAGATAGATGCAAAAGGTTTATCAATATGCTGAGTCACAACCCCAGAGACGATCGCACCCGCACCCAAACCCACACCCACTACTTGGATAGTTGTTTCCAGAGAGCGATCGCGTTCAGTTTGTTCTATTTCCACAATACCCCGCATGGAAGAAATAGTTTGCTCCAACAAAGTAGAACCGTGACGAAAATACCCTATATCAGATTGAATTTGCTTTTGGAAAAAAGGAGAAGTTTCCTCACTAAAACTTTCTAAAAAGAACAATTGAGATTCACCAGTTACAGTCTGAATTTGCTGAAGTTTCTCCGTATAATTATATTCATTGATAGCAATAGTATTCTGATACTCCTCCAAATTTCGCAACAACTGCGTATATTCCAAAGCCAAATTAGGTAAAGACCTTAGCTGATTTTTCAACTTAGAGAAATCATCCCTTGTTAAAGCTTTATCATTGTTAATCTGAGGTAAAGAATTCATCAAATTTTCTACACTTTGATAAGATAAAACAAGTTTGTTATAAATCCTTCTACTATCTTTAAAAGCTTTAATAATTTTATGCCGATAAAAAAATAAATCCAACAACTCTTGATAGCATTGATTCAATTTATCATCCGCCCTTTTATCAGAGAAAAGCCAAATCAAAATATGCTGATAACTATCCAACTGACTAAACAAACCATATTCAAAAATAGGACTTCCAAATAACTCCCCGCGACAATTCAAAGGCGGTAACTTATCACTATTCTTGAACAAAGATGTTAAACATTCCGTCGCTATTATACCAACATCACTCCGATAACTAAAACCTTTCAACCAAGCAGTGATTAATAAAGTTTGTCCGAGAAAGAGCGGAGAATCTTCTATAGTTAAACAATGACTTGGATTTAACTTCCCCAACAAACCGACATCCACATTTTCCGTCAGCGCACCATCATCTTCCTGTTCCGGACGACGTAAATTCAACCACAACCCGTAGCTATCATGAAGCCGCAAGGGATAAGCAAACCCTTTGATAACAACTTGCTGAGAATCATCTAGAGAAACTTGTCCTTGAAACGGTAAAGAATAATCCCCATTCTTAACTTCTGATTCCTTTAATAAATCAACACGCCGACTTCCTAGTTCCTTGTTAACATCGACAAGCTGACCAAGATTCAAACTCTGATGTAAAGTAGATTGAACAATTTTTTCAGCAGCTTCCCAGAGAGAGATTTTATTAGATGATAACGAACTAGCATCTAAATTAGAGCCCTTGAAAAGCTGAAAAGCAAATAAGTGAATATTAGGCGCATAGATTTTCATGTTGAGTTTTCTGGCTTCGATTAATATAATTTGCGAAAATTCCAAGTCTAGAGAAACCCGGTATCTCAAAGATACCGGGTTTCTAGTCTCTCACGAATAATACACCGATTGTTACAGATGCACAGTATACAGGATGCGAACGTATTTTGGCGTGCATGATTGCGGGATATTTTTGAATTGTTGTAAACGAAAAAATCTAACCTCTTTGCGTACTTCTCTTCTCTTCAAGACGCTGCTTTGTAGCTTGCTTCCCCTCAGGGGTCGTCGAGGTTTTTGGAATCCGGTTAAAATTTTTATCCGTCTTGTACTGGGACGCTGGGAGAAAGACGATAAACTAACTGGTGAAAGATACCTCGTAGACTCTGATGATGTCAAAAGGGAATTAGAAGATGTGGCTCCTGAACCACAACAAGAGTCCCAGAATGACAACAACTAACTAATTTATAGCCCCTAGCTAGTCTCTGGGGGCTATTCTCCATATGATAATTTTAGGATAGCTCGATATGTTCTCTTCCGACACAATTATCCGGCCAGTTTACTACCGAATTATTGAACGACGTGGAAAAATTTGGGCATTTAAAGAAGGTTCTCCTTTCATCAATCTTTTCAATGCACCCGATCTTGATATGGAAGACTTGTTTGCCTTATTTGATACCTCTATGGAGAAAATAGCCACTGAACTTCGACGCATTAATGGCGCTAAACAAGGTTATTACGTAGCAAACATCTTGGATAAAAAATATTACTACTGTGGTACCCAGTGGGAAGATGTTAAAACTAAACTTCAAGAACTGGGAATTGGTAAACCTGACCCCAATACTGCGTAGGTTTTGGAAGTTGTAGGATAGGTTAAGCGATCGCTTGACTCTCAAGAAACACAGGGTGTGCGATGTAGGGGCGTTGGCGAAGCCTTCTCGCAGAGTACGGTTGTTCGCCCTGACAACATGGGGTGTAGGGTAGTCAATTTTTACAGTGCTTAAGTCCTAGTCTTGTTGAGAATTTTCTTACGATTTATTCTCCCCCTTTCTCTCCTGTAATTTGTCCAATTCCTCTTGCAAAACCCTGTATTGATTTTCTACAATATTTTCTTGACCCTGTAGTTTCGTCGGAGCAACCTTCTTAATTTCCCGTTCCTCAACAAGAACAGCATCCCGCACAGACTCGTGATTAATGTACCACTGACGCAAAATCTCTGCGATCGCCTCCGCAGTAAGATTATCCACAGTAGCAAGTTTTGATTGCAAGTTAGGAATTTCTTCTATTGCTTCAGAAGAAAACACATAATCCTGTTCCCCCACAACACGTATAAACGCTTCAATAATATCATTAGCTTCCATAACAACCCCCACTAACCACTAACAACTAACCACTAACAACTAACTCATTCTCCCATAGCACAAAAAGCCCCCCAACACCACGTATGTTTAAAAGGTTGCTGTTCTGGTTTATAATATTTCTCCAACCTATCTTTAACCTTCAACTTTTGTTCTACCTCTATATCCTGCACCGCATCAAGCCATTGAACTAACTCGCTTTGCGTAACTTGACGAAACCACCGCTGCGCTTCGTTCAAAGCAATAGGCACATTTTGAGTTAATACGCGCAAATTTTCATAAAATTTAATCATTAATAAAGAAGTAGAAAAATCATCCACCGCCCATAGACTACTGACAATACTAGCTGCACCTGCACGAATAAATCCACTAGGTAAACCAATGTATTCATCACTCGTACTAGTAAAGTCACTAAAGCCAGTTTCGCAAGCCGAAAGAGTCACAAGACGACAGTGCGGTAAACTTAACTGAAATACATCCTCCAGAGTCAGACACTTTTCCAAATCAATCGCAGCATCTTGAGATACGGGTAAATAGCGTGGTTCAACATTTTCAGGAACGGGAGAAACTAAAGTATCAGCCAACTGTAAAGCTGATTTTTCCGGTAAGTTAAAATTAAAGTAACCGTGACACGAAAAATGCAACCAAAAAGCATTTTGGAAATTATTATAAGTTGGATATCCTTTTAAAGCACCAACTGTTGCTTCACTCCTTTTCAGGATAAAGCTTGGTTGAAAAGCTTTAGCAACTGTCTCCACTTCTATATCAGTAAATCCTAAATCTTCTGTAGGATTTTGAATAGCAAATAGATTACAAAATTCAATTGAAGAGACAGAAATCTTCTCAGCTTGACTGCGATTGAAGCGCAATAGTTGACAACTGGGTGCGTAGCTCACCCCTTTAGGAAATCTATCCATCAGATACTCTTGCGTTAACTCAGATTCTTGACTTTCCATCTCTAGGGGTAAAGCATGGAGAGGTAGCAAGTGTAGATAACGATGGGGAACGAAGATGGCTTTTTTGTATTGAGATGGGATAAGAGAAAGAACTTCTTGGATATGTAAAATCTCAGCCAATTGATTGAGATTCCCACTCAGAAGATACCGCCAGCGCTGTTTTTCTTCAAAGTAAGACTTAAGATATTCTTCAGAGAACCATTCTTTTAACCTTTCTAAGTCTTGAGATTCTGACTCCCAAATCTCCGGTTGTTCTTTGTCATGGGTGATAATAAAAACACGAAAACAATTATTAAAGATATACCACTGGATAATAGCAGTTTCCTCATCTAACAGATTTTGAATATCGCTATAAGAGATAGGACTCAATCCGACAATTCTTGTAATCAGTCTTTCCCGTTGCTGACGCAAAAGATTAAGCTGATTACTGATTGCTGACGGCTGAACACTTTCCTGTGGATTAGATTTTTCTTCTTGTTCCAAACGGCGCTTCTCTTGTTCAATATCTTGCTGAAGCTGTTGCAGTTGCTGCTTCAATTCCTCAGGAATTGCCACTTTGGGATAGCTGTCATGGGTAAACAACTGTTCCACTAAGTTGCGAGTTTTGCTACGCTCAATATATTCTACGGCTTTCGTGTACTCTTTTAATTCCAAACAAACCTCTACCATACAACGATAAAGTTCGTTCCATTTTTCTGCTTGCTTGCGTTTTGTCACATCTCCAGAAACAATTTCCCCCCGCAGCAATTCCATAGTTTCAATAGCATCTCGATACGTATTGTAAGCGTCTAGAAATCGCTGTGCTTCTTGGTAAACAAGACCTAAGTTAAATAATGTTTCAACATGGTTTTGGGGAAAGGCGGTGCGGGTTCTGACTTCCAAAGCGTTTATGAAAGCGGCGATCGCCAATTTGATATTCTCGGCTTTGTCTCCTAATATTCTGTTACGGTAAGTATTCCCCAGATTATTTTGCGTCGCAGCCCAATCAACAGGAAAAACGGTGCGGGTTAAGAGTTCCAAAGCGTTTGTGAAAGCGGCGATCGCCAATTCGATATTCTCGGCTTTGTCTCCTAATATTCTGT
>JAWQFQ010000090.1:0-19851 GCA_035967975.1 Scytonema sp. PMC 1070.18 | reverse complement strand
GTGAAAGCGGCGATCGCCAATTCGATATTCTCGGCTTTGTCTCCTAATATTCTGTCAGAGTAAGTATTCCCCAGATTATTTTGCGTCATCGCCCAATCAAAAGGAAAGGCGGTGCGGGTTCTGAGTTCCAAAGCGTTCGTGAAAGCGGCGATCGCCAATTCGATATTCTCGGCTTTGTCTCCTAATATTCTGTGATAGTAAGCATTCCCCAGATTATTTTGCGTCGCAGCCCAATCAGCAGGAAAAGCGGTGCGGGTTCTGACTTGCAAAGCATTTGTGAAAGCGGCGATCGCCAACTCTATATTCTCGGCTTTGTCTCCTAATATTCTGTTACGGTAAGCAATCCCCAGATTATTTTGCGTCGTAGCCCAATCAACAGGAAAGGCGGTGCGGGTTCTGAGTTCCAAAGCGTTTATGTAAGCAGCGATCGCCAATTCGATATTCTCGGCTTTGTCTCCTAAGATTCTGTCACAGTAAGCAATCCCCAGATTATTTTGCGTCGCAGCCCATCGTTGGGGAAAAGTGGTGCAGGTGAATACAGTTAATATTGTTTCATAACTAGCAATCGCAATTTCCATGTTGCTGGCTTTGTCACCCAAGGCGAATTGCTGAATCAAATTGCTAAAATTATTAATATATATGGCGATGAATTGTGCTACGTCTGTTTCCACTTCTGCCAGCCAATTTTTGACCCAACTTCGTAAGACTTCTGCTAGATTCTGATTGAGATACTCTGTATTTTTTCTAAGTAATGGATAAATCACCTGTGCGTCACCATTGCTTTCAGCCGTTGCTTGTAGTACTTTACGTAAAAATTCTTTATAGACTTGTGACTTCACCTCTAATCCCTCCCCACGCGGAGAAGTCGGTTCAGGGGTAAGGTTTAGCACTTTCCCAAGTTGATTCGCCAGATTTTTTAACCAATTTGCTACATTTTCATTCCCCTGGTGTAATGCGATTTCCGCAACTACTTCCACCGTCTGTAAGAAGTCAGCATCAAGTAAATCTTGATGAGCCTCTAAAATTTCTGCTTCTTCCCCTTCACGACAATCCAATAATGTTTGAATCAGAGTGATATAAGCTTGCTGGCGTTTTTCATTCATGGGCAAGCGGATATATTAGGTTACATCTTTATTATGAATAATCATCACCATTGCTGGAGATTTCGGAAAAATGGTGCAATTTTACGACATCAGAAACCCGGTATTTTGGAGATACCGGGTTTCTCTGCTATCACGAATAATATGTCTATTGCTATATGTACAATTTTTTGTAGTGCTGGGTATATATGGGCAGACCTACTCCATTATTTACAATAATAACACAAATAATGACGGTGTGTTATGGTGGATGAAATTTTTTTCGTGATTTCTTTTTTCCAGATTCCCCGATGCATGAACGGTTATCTTCAGTTTGTAGCGCTATAGTTCAATACAGTTGGTGTTAAGCAACATTAAGAAACCGGGTTTCTAATTTCCTCTTATCCGAACAGTATTGGATGCACACTTACAATAAGTTTGGATGTTGCATGCGCTAAAGCGCAACTACAAACAAATCATTTCATAAGTTATTAACTGAACATGATATTGTAACCCGTTTTAACGGGTTTAAGCTTTTAGCCCGAATTTTAATTCAGGGCATCTCATTCCTAGAATTTTTGCGTTATTTTTTCGTTATAATCCTAATTATACATTATCATATACATTATATTGTTAAAAACCATGTCAAGCAAAATTCGTAAGCAGATTTATATCGAATCACACCAAGACTACCTGCTAAAAACAATAGCGCAGCAAATAGGCGTAAGCGAAGCAGAAATAATCCGTCAAGCTATTGACCTACACATTGGTTCCATTACCACAACTAAAACAAATCTTGAAACCTGGGAAGCAGAAAAAGCCTTTATCGAGAATATAAAAAACAGACCCTCTTTACCAGGAGGACGAGATTGGCAAAGAGAAGATTTATATGAATAACAGGATTTTGCTAGATACTAATATCTTGGTTTACATCTACGATCCTTTCGACTTAAACAAGCAGAATAAAGCTATTGCGATCGTAGACCGACTTGTAACAACAAATCACGCCGCAATCAGTACCCAAATCATGGGAGAGTTCTTCATGGCAACAACCCGTGTTCGCAGACAACTTCTCACCCCTGATGAAGCAATAGCCCGAATACGTAATTACACGAGTGCCTGTCATGTACTTGAAATTACTAAACTTATTATCCTGGAAGCAATTCGCGGTGTAGAAGTTCACCAATTTGGATTTTGGGATGCACAAATTTGGGCAACAGCAAAACTCAACCAAATTTCAGAAGTATACAGCGAAGACTTCAACACTGGTGCCACTATAGAAGGTGTAAAATTTACAAACCCTATTACCAAAGATTTTCGTCTACCTTAACCGTATAGGACTCCTATTTGATTTTTGAAAAAAACTCAGTACACCTTAATATTTTAGAATCCCATTGCCCATTGCCCATTGCCCATTGCCCATTGCCCATTGCCCATTGCCTATTACCCATTGCCTATTACCTACACCCTATAATCTCAGATAGACTAATTCCAAAGGTAGATTTATCGTTTCAGTAACTCAACAAATGAACACGGCTGTCAAAAATACACCCGGATTAGCATCACGCTTCGTAAATGGGGTACTGGCAATTAAGCCATTAGCCAACTTAGCTAAGCACCAAGCTAGGCAAATGATGGTTAAACGCGCTGAGAAAATAGGTGTACACTGGACGCAAGAAGTCAAGACATTGCAAGCGCGGAACTGGGAAACAGACCTAGCTAAGGTCCAAAATCCTCAACTCTCCTATCCAGAATACTACCTGCGAGCATTCCACGCTTACGAACAAGGAAATCTCAGTTGGCTTGCTGCTTTTGAAGTAGAGTCAGCCGCTTACGCAGTCCACGCCAAGATTTGGTTGAAGAGTGGGAGTATAGACGGCGATGCAATGCTGCGTCAAAGTTATCACGACATCCTCAAAAAGCAAATCCCCAACGAACCGCAAAACATCTTAGACATAGGGTGTAGTGTGGGTTTAAGTACCTTTGCTTTACAAAAAACTTATCCCCATGCTAAAGTCACGGGTCTAGACTTATCACCCTACTTTTTAGCTGTTGCTCACTATCGCAGCGAGCAACGTCATGCTAATATCAGCTGGGTTCATGCCTGTGGTGAATCTACAGGGCTACCAGCTGCGTCGTTTGATTTGGTCTCCATGTTCCTCATTTGCCACGAATTACCCCAATCTCCAACTAAGCAGATTTTTGCTGAGGCGCGGCGGGTGCTTCGTCCTGGTGGTTATCTCACAATCATGGACATGAATCCAAAATCGGAAGTTTACAAAAAAATGCCACCTTACATTTTAACTTTACTCAAAAGCACCGAACCTTATTTCGATGAATATTTCTCATTGGACATTGAACAAGCATTAGTGGATGCGGGTTTCCATGTTCCTACCATCACTTTTAACAGTCCCCGTCACCGTACAGTTGTAGCAAAGGTACGTGACTGATTTTTATATTATACTCTGGGCAGTGGTACCACCACTGCTGCTGTTGGGTTTTTATTCTAACCGCATTCCCACCTCTCCATCAGTAATGCGGTTACTGTTCTTTTTTATTTGTGGAGCCATATCAGGTTTCCTCGCCTTTTATTTGGAATCGGCTTTTGAAAATGCAGCTAACCAAGTTGTTACCTGGAGACTCATCCAGAGAACTTTCTTTGGTGTCATCCTACGACAGATTCTGGAAGTCGCGCCTATTGAGGAAGGCTGTAAGCTAGGAGCTGTGTTTATCCCAATCTATTATCTTCAGCGCCAGTACCGATTACGCACGAGCACAATATATCTCTTTAGTCTAGCCGCATCTTTGGGATTTACAGCCCAAGAAAACTGGGTTTATCTTTTTTATGGCTTTTATGGTGCAGTATCAATCCTGGAAAGGCTAATCAGTATTCCTGTCCACGCCATTTTTTCCGCTCCGTGGGGGTACGCCCTAGCCATTTTTTTTGGGTCTCGTTATTTGCACCGGTACACAGACCTTCTTCTCAAGAGTTGGTTTAATTCTGTTATCTGTCACGCTCTTGTGAATATTTTTTCTCTGAGTGGGCGTTTTCTATTTCCATTGAATCTCCTTGTGTACGGGTTGTTTCCATTTTTTCTCTGGATGTACTGGCGACTAGAACAACTGCTGCGAAGGGTGCAAGGTCAAGATGCGATCGCACTCATTTCCAGCCACAAACCCAAACAGCGTCATACACAGAAACTCTTGGTAGCACTGACCTTAATACTGGGTGGAAATGCCATTTTTATGATGTTTGTTGCTCTGAGGAGCTTTCTCAATCAGTCTCAGCGATTCTACCCTGATGCGATGTTATTTATTGTCAGTCGCTTATTCCTGAGTGTGATTTTTGGGCTTTTGTCATGGTTCATTTACCGTTATTTGCGTCAACTTGTACATCACCGACGATATTTTTGAGAGTTAGGGTGTGAGGGATAAGTGTTTCTATCTTTTGAATGAATTTCTGACACTAGATTGTCAGCAATTTACGTGCTAAGGGTCGAGGCGTCATGGAGATTGCAAATGCAGCGATGGTTCTGAGGTTAAACTTCTGTTGGCGCAAGACTTGAAAAAGACAGGATCTGGCTTCTTTAACCTGGTCAGCTCGCAGCAATCCAATAGCTAGAGTCGTATGTGCTTGTAACCATTTTTCGCGGAAATAGCCTCTATACTCATGTAAGCTTTCCTCTTCCATAAACCTACGATAGCAGTAAATACCAGCCTTTCCTGCCCGAATTTTGGCTTGAACGTTCACCCTACCACTGATTTCCGATTCTGATTGATGGTGTACCCTATACTGAGTTAATCTTTCTGGTGAATAATAGGCTCCTCCACCATTACGACAAGCAAGATAAGTCAGATACAAATCCCAAAAAGGTCCCATCTGGGGGGAAAAATCACTCCAATCAATAGCATCCTTACGAATAACAGTAGCTACAGCACTGGGAACAGCTTGATGGACTAATCCAATCTCGTAAAAAGGCTGGTAAATACCTTCGTGTAGGCGATCGCGCCCCCAACGTTGAGTATTTTCTTCAGTAGCCACCGCATCAATTTTGCTATCCGAACCCATGATGTAGTGATCGCTAAAAGCTAGAACGAGATTAGGATTTGCGTCCAGTTGAGGAACCAGCTTTTCTAAAAAATCCTCGTTCCAAACATCATCGTCATTGAGACTCGCAACATACTTTCCACGTGCTGCTTGAAAGGCTCCAATCACATTCAACGCTATTCCCAAATTTTTCGGATTACACCTGTATCGGATTCTTGAATCTTGAAATGATTCGACAAGTTCCTGGGTATTATCAACACTCCCATCATCCGAAATAATGATTTCGATGTTTTTATAAGTTTGGTTGATAGCGCTTTCTATAGCTAGTCGGAGATAGTCCGAACGATTATAAGTTGGAATAACAACGCTAACTAGAGACTCTTGTTGATGACTTTGCGGATACCTCATCCTAACTCCTTGTGGATTATTTTTGATTTCCCATCGGATGTCATTACTATTCTTAAATCTTTTCTTTAAAGATTTATTAAGAAGTAATAAACTCCGCTTTAAATATTAGCACTTGTTTTACAAAGGAGCATAGAATTTTTATATACCCGATTTCTACTTAGCGTAAATATTATTTTACTACAATCAAAAATAAATATTTCTATAGAACTGAAGTGAGATTAATGACGTGTTTTAAATCCTTAAATTAAGTACTTTTGCAACACCTAAAGGTCAGATACTCTTTCTAAATTAGCAATCTACAATCAATCAACTCACTTTCGTAATTTTTATTATTGTCACACTTTTACTTACCTACAACATCAGGCATAATAGATAACTATAGTCATAAATGAAACAAATGGTAAGTAGCTTTATGTATGTATTAATACTATTTTTAAAAAAAAACAAACATAAAATCCATCTTAAGATAGACATTATTAAAATGTCATGATAAATAGGGGTTAAACAAATGATTTATTTCAGTCAAATTAGGATATGATTGTTCGTTTATAAAGAATAAAGCTATGTCAATACGACTCGGTTAAGCGAAAATTAGAAACCTGGTAACTCCTGCGAAACCGGGTTTGGTGGAGCCTCGACTATTGAAAACCTACGCAGTATTGAAAGCCATGTAGCAGTTTCAAATCATTTGTAAAAAGTGAGAAACCCGGTATCTTTGAGATACCGGGTTTCTAGGTTTCGCAAATTTTACAAATCAAATAGGATTCAATACTACTCGCGATCTTAATGAACTACGCATACGCACCCATAGCATCTTTTACTTCATAGTGCAAGTGACGGGCAATACGGAACATTTCTTGTCCAGCATGTAAATAATTTTCATCATAATTAAGAGGGAAATATTCCAACTCACCCAATCCATCACCGACTTGGTTGAGACAATAGTAGAGGTTAGCCGCTGCCCCAGCCAAACTAGGGGGATTTGGGAGGGAACGAAACGTCACCTGTGCCTGCTTGAAATCCTCTCGACAGGCTGCTAAATAATTTTGAAATTCTTCTAAAAGGATATCATCAAAAGGGTCAGCGGATAGTTTATCAATTTGACCTTGTAACGAGTAAAGAATCCGACAAAGTAAGCGATTAACCGGATAATATACACAGTGGAGCCATTCTTCGATTTGTTCATCCGCGTCTTTTCCTGTTTGACGTGTCGCCTTATACTGTTGATGAGCAGTGGCTGTTCGTCTTTGTCGGCGATCGCTACTGGTGAGGGATCTTTGGCGCAGTCTTTGATCGTAATTTTGGCGACTTTGAACGTCTCCCAAAACCTCGTAAGCTGCATTGATACGGATAATCTCGTCAGAATCTGATGTTTCTTGATGACTATCTGGGTGAAACATCTTTACCAAGCGACGATAAGCTTGCTTTATCTCCGCTTGGCTTGCTTCAGGACTGACTTTAAGGGTTTCGTAGTGATTGGTAGTGTTTTTATTTGCCATTATTCCAATTTAACAAGCAATTCGCCACCCACCAAATGTCACAACCCAAAAAAAGTATTGGCTTCAGCATTCAGTTCCTATGCATTCTACCGCTAAAAAGATTTATACTCCTAATAGCTGATAGCTGATAGCTGATAGCTGACGGCTAATTGCTCACTCCTACTTTTGACGGTTCCAAGTCTTGGAACAATGGAGTACTTAAGTACCTTTCTCCAAAACTAGGTTGTATCATAACAATTAAGCGCCCCTTGTTTTCTTGACGTTGGGCAACACGGATTGCAGCACACAAAGCTGCGCCACTGGAAATACCAGAGAGAAGCCCTTCTTCTCTTGCTAAGCGCCTACCGTAGAAGATGGCTTCTTCATCACTGACGGGAATAATTTCATCAATAATTTTCACATTTAAAACTTGAGGAATAAACCCAGCGCCAATTCCTTGAATTTTATGAGGTCCCGGTTTTCCTCCTGATAAAACAGGGCTATTGGCGGGTTCAACGGCGATCGCTTGAAAACTAGGCTTGCGTGCTTTAATAACTTCCGCTACACCAGTAATGGTACCGCCTGTTCCAATTCCTGCTACCATTATATCGACCTCTCCATCTGTATCCTGCCAAATTTCCTCAGCTGTTGTTTCCCGATGGATTTTGCCATTAGCTGGGTTGCGGAACTGTTGCAACATGAACGAATGAGGAGTTTTATCAACTATTTCTTGCGCCCGACGAATTGCACCACTCATTCCTTCAATACCCGGCGTTAGTTCTAGTTGAGCGCCGTAAGCTCGCAACATTGCTCTTCGTTCTGCGCTCATCGTTTCGGGCATAGTCAAGATTAAGCGATATCCCTTTGCTGCTGCTACCATCGCCAGAGCAATTCCCGTATTTCCAGAAGTTGGTTCGACCAGCACCGTCTTCCCAGGAGTAATCAACCCTTCCTCCTCAGCATTCTTAATCATACTCACGCCAATTCGGTCTTTCACCGATGCAGCCGGATTCATGCTTTCCATTTTCACTAAAATCTGAGCCACACAACCCTCTGCTTGGGGGATTCGGTTGAGCTGCACTAGGGGCGTATGACCAATCACTTCTGTAATGTCTCGTGCAATTCGCATTGTTAATCCTTTGTTAGTAGTTAGTAGTTAGTAGTTAGTAGTTAGTAGTTGACAACTCACCACTAACTACTAACCACTAAACAATTAATTAAATGTAGTACATTATGTCCAACTGTCGCTTAGAGTCCCGTTTTTCGCACAAATCTGCAAGTGTATATTTTTGCAACATAGTATTTGCTGCTACTCTTGCTTCTTGCCAAACTTCATCTATAACAGCACTATCGACAGTTTTGGGGTTCGTATCTTCCTCACGTGTCTGGACATCCAACCCTTCCAAACAACTTAAAATATCAAAAAGAGTGATTTTCCAAGGTTCTCTTGCTAATAGATAACCACCTTTTGACCCGCGTTGGCTCTTGACGAGACCTCCACGCCTCATGGTCGCCAGTAGTTGTTCTAAATAGCGATCGGGAATATTTTGTTGTGCTGCAATTTGTCGAATCTGTAGCGGTTCCCCGCTTTGATAGTGAATTGCAAGCTCTAGTAAAGCAAGAATTGCGTATACTGATTTACACGATAGTTCCACAGGCAATAATAGGAATTAAGTTAGGAGTTATACGTTGGGCGGTTAGCTATTAGCTATCAGCAGTCAGCTATCACTTCCTTCATTATACTCCGGTTCTCCACTAGGGTTTGTTATTTGCAAGAAAAATCCCTACAAAAAGCCCCGCCGAATGGCGGGGATAAGTCAAATAAAGATTTGTGAATTATGTAGTGGTCATTTCACAACTATCTACTAACTGCTAACGACTAACAAAACTCTAGAAGGTGAAAGTTGTTCTTAAGGTACCAATGAAAGCATCATCGTTGTCACTGTTTTGACCAGGAGATGTCAACCAGATAACTCCAGGGGTAATGGAGACGTTGTTGCTTACTTGATATTTATAGAAACCTTCCACGTGGTAAGGAATATCATTACCAGTAAAACCTGCACGGTTACGAGAATAAGGTTCTGCGCCGGCGAAAACACCTAGAACGTTACCTTTCTTTCCAAAGTCAGGGAGAGCAACCCCAACTCCGTAACTCCAAGCTTCAAAATCGTCATTGGAACCAAAGCCTGTGATATCGTGATAGGAGACGAAACCACTGATAGAGAATTTGTCGCTAGGTCTGATTGCTGCTGACACACCGTAGGAATTACTGGAGGATGCTTCTGTGAGGCTCAAAATATTGGCTTGTGGAGTACCTACCACAGGAAGGTTTCTACCGCCAGCTGAACCTGCTAGCCCACCTGCATCAAACAGAGTGCTACCTGAACCATGATATCCGTGGACGTAGGTTGCGGCTAATGCAAACCGCTGACCGAGATTAAAGTTCAACTGTCCCAATGCAGCATAGTTACCGTTGAAGACACCTGAGCCAAGACCGGGATTATTTGGTTCAGAACCTAAGTAACCCAAAGTTAATGAACTTGGTCTTAGGATACCGCCACCTTTACCGAAGTTAAGATTGATAGCTCCACCAGCACCACCACCGATGCGGTAGATTGGACTTTCTGAAGCAAAGGTGGATAGTGCTCCATTACCACCATCATAGTCTTCAAAATAGGGGTTGTTGGTAGCTGCGTAATCGCTGTGAATACCGCCAGTAGCTGCAACATAAACTTGAGCAGGTCCTACGGGGAAGTAGTAAGCCAACCAATCTAAGGCAACATCGTTACCATTGTTATTGAGATTGAAGGTTTGCAAGCCTTCAGCACTCAGGTTATTATTAACACCACCAATGTTAAACCTGTCTGCATTACCAGCAGCGAGACGAGTGTGCAAAACGTCTCTACCTGTAAAGCTAGTTTGCAAATCTAAACGAACCCGATTTTGGAAGACGGTATTGTTGTTATCACCAGTACTGTCACCAAAAGCATCACTGAGAGCGAATATAGCTTCACCTACCAGTTTGGTAGTTGTTGAGAACTGGTTAGCTTCCAATTCCGCAGCTCGCGCTTCTAAAGCATCAACACGACCGCGTAGAGTTGCTAATTCAGCGGAAAATTCTTCTTGTAACCGCTGCAACGTAGCTAGGTCTTCTTTGGTAACTAAGTCAGTTGTTGCTGTTGCAATCAGTTCATTAACCCGATCCAAACAGGCGTTTAAACCTGCTGCAAATTCGTAACGGGTTAAAGCACGGTTACCGCGATAAGTACCATTGGGATAACCTGCGATACAACCATAGCGCTCAACTAGGGATTGTAAAGCTTGGAACGCCCAGTCCGTTGGTTGTACGTCGGAAAACTGAGAAACAGATGTCACTTGAGCTTGGGTGTTACCTTTACCCTCATTGCTGTAAGTATTAACCTGCTCTAAAACGTTGACTTCCGTTTGTTGCACTTGAGCCAGCTTTTGTGATGTTTGAGCAACTTCTGTGGAAGTAGAAGTTGTCGATACTGATGTGAAAGCCTCTTGATTTTCCACTTGAGAGACTTCTGATGTCACAAATTCAGAGTTCGTAGGGTTTTGTGCAGCCATTGTTGATGCGGAAACCAACAACGTTGCTCCTAAAACTGCTGGACTTACCACTAAAGATTTCCACAAGAGATTAGACATTTTTCCTCTTCTCCTCACACCTTATGTAGATGATTTTGTTTGCTGCAACTATTATCGAAACCGCGAGTTTTGGTTGATACTTGTGGATTAGGCATACTACATCGCCCTCTACACTATTTTAGTTTTTGCCAAGCTAACGGTTAGTTAATTTTAGGTAAAGAAATTATGGAATTAACTTATGCAAAAACATAGCTGCATAGTTTGTAATTATAGTTTACCCAAACAAGATGGCAAGATGTAAGCGATCGCCTTGTAAACTGTCACACTAATGTTCTCAGTATGGCTAATAGCTAATGGCTAATGACTAATTGTTATTAGCCATTAGCATTTAGCACTTAGCAATTAACTGATTTGAGAAATTACCTCTGCTAAGTCAAAATCCTTCTGTGTCAAACCGCCTGCGTCATGTGTCGTGAGTGTAATTTTGACTTTATTGTAAGAAACTTCTATATCTGGGTGATGTCCTGCTGACTCAGCAGGCTCCACCAGCTTATTCACAAAGTTTATCGCCTGAACAAAATCATTGAACTGACGAGTACACTGCAATTTTGAACCATCAGCTGTCCAATTTGGTAGTTGGCTAGCTTTTTCTTGAACTTCTGCTTCAGTGAGTAGTTGCGCCATATCAATACATCCCAACAACTCAATTTATATTTGTTGTAACATTTCGTACTCAAAAATGCTTGTGACGTTTGTCACTTCATCAGTTATCAGTTAATTATTGGGTTTAAATCGCCCGTATACTCAGATACAGGGTGATAGTAGGAGGTTTAAATCTCCCTCTATACGCGCTTAGGACTGATAACTGTTGACTGATTTAAGATTTCATCCTCTCCTTATATTGCCTTGAGTTCCATCAATTCCACAAAGACGTGTTATACTTTGAGCGGTTCGTTATAACTACTTTAGTTGTCAGCTAAGAGTTAACAGATGAAAGTGCTCTTTGCTCAACCAAAAGCTCCGATTATTACCGTGGGAAGTAATAGTTTGTTGTAATGGTATTTAATCAACTCTGGTTTAAATCTCTAAGACGGCATCTCGTCTGATATGTTCCTACACAACAACAGGGAAATCCCTAAATAGGATAGCCATCTACTAAGTCTTGGTTAATATAAAACTATCCGCTCTCACTTTAAATCAAGGGATCTAAAGTAAGAGCGGTCTAGCGGGTCTTCAGGTTGCAACCAGACTGCCGGAAGGAACTCCAAGGTAGCCTAGCCACTTAGATGCTCTCAGCCTTGCTAGAAGGCCAAGGCTAACTTCTAGAGAACAGCCCCGACACACAGTCGGCTAACTGCAACCTGATGACCCATGCATTTACTACTGTCTATCATGGGCATCACCTCCTTGTTGCCTAAGCGGTCTCATTCTCAAAGGAATAGAAGCTTCTAGCCTTTATTCATTAACTTTTCTCAATATAACATAAATGTTTCGTTTTGCGTCAACTTAGAGTGTAGGGTGTAGTGATTTCTCAAATTAGAAACCCGGTTTCTCCAAGAAACCGGGTTTCTAGCACCTCATTTATTGTATCCCTTACAGTCTTGCCCTACACCCTACACCCCATACCCCACACCCTTTTCATAAAAAAACCCGCCATAGGGCGGGAGATAAATTTAGCTACAAAACGCGGAGAATAATAAAGTGAGATATTACAACGCGTTACCACGAGGCAGGACTTCCTCAGGGAAGACAAACTTCTCGTGAGGTTGGTCTTGAGGAGCCATCCAAGCGCGGATACCCTCGTTCAGCAAAATGTTTTTGGTATAGAATGTTTCAAATTCTGGGTCTTCTGCCGCACGCAATTCCTGCGACACGAAGTCATAAGCCCGTAGGTTCAGTGCTAAACCCACAATCCCAACGGCGCTCATCCACAAGCCTGTGACTGGTACGAACAACATGAAGAAGTGCAACCAGCGTTTGTTGGAGAATGCAATCCCGAATATCTGTGACCAGAATCGGTTCGCTGTCACCATTGAGTAGGTTTCTTCTGCTTGGGTTGGGTTGAATGCGCGGAAGGTGTTCGCTGCATCTCCGTCTTCAAACAGAGTGTTTTCCACTGTTGCTCCGTGAATCGCACACAGCAAAGCTCCACCAAGTACACCTGCAACTCCCATCATGTGGAAGGGGTTGAGTGTCCAGTTGTGGAATCCTTGTAAGAACAGTAGGAATCGGAAGATAGCCGCTACACCAAAGCTGGGTGCAAAGAACCAGCTTGATTGTCCCAAGGGGTACATCAAGAACACGCTTACGAACACTGCGATTGGTGCAGAGAAGGCGATCGCGTTGTATGGACGAATGCCTACCAGACGGGATATTTCAAACTGACGCAGCATAAAGCCGATCAATGCAAAGGCTCCGTGCAGGGCGACAAATGGCCACAATCCACCCAATTGACACCAACGGGTGAAGTCCCCTTGTGCTTCTGGTCCCCACAACAGCAATAACGAGTGTCCCATGCTGTCTGCGGGTGTGGATACGGCTACTGTCAGGAAGTTACATCCCTCTAAGTAGGATGATGCTAAGCCGTGGGTGTACCAACTGGTTACAAAAGTTGTACCGGTCAGCCAACCGCCGAGTGCTAGGTAAGCGCAAGGAAACAGTAGAATCCCCGACCAACCTACGAATACGAAACGGTCGCGCTTTAACCAGTCGTCGAGAACGTCAAACCACCCTCTTGTACTGGGGGCGCGTCCAACTGCGATGGTCATGACAACAAATCTCCAAACTTTTATGATTACAGGTTGTCCTTTCAGCCCTAGTTCGGCATTTGACTGCCGTCTATAAGCAGAAAGTTAACATTATTGTCAGTAAAGTTTACAATTTTTTACTGACTCTAATATAGATTCTATGTATAAATGAAGAATTTTTCCAGTCTTTTGTAAAAATTAATCTTTTCTTTCTCATTTTTCTCACCCTCCCCATTCGCGATCGCCCTACCTCTCATCCCATCCCGAAGCAGCTAGCAAGCGCTAAAATGGGTGTGCCAAAGACAGACATAATAAATAGCTGAATGTATACCATCGACTTAACTGTAAGAAACACAGCTTTCCCCGTATCCATAGAACGCAAGTCGCCTGAGGATGCCGAGAAGATTTATCAAACCATCGTGTCAGCGATGCGCTCTGGCGATCCCGCAATTGTGGAATTTGAGAGTGAGGGGAAAACTGAGAAAAAAGTTGCTGTCCGTGTCAGTGAAATTTCCGGAGTACAACTGAGCCAGAAAGAGGGCGCATCTGCTGGAGGCGGCAGAACACCAGGATTTTTTGCTATAGCAGCTGAATAACTTCATCAGCGAACAGTTACCAGCGAACAGTTACCAAATTTTGTTTGCTGATAACTGACAACTGACAACTGACAACTGATAACTGATAACCGATGGCTGAACATGGTATTGAGGTAAAAGATTTAGACTTTAGTTGGTCATCGTCAGGAGAGCATGTTATCAAAACGTGCTCTCTTAAAGTTCCCAAGGGAGAATTTTGGATGCTCTTGGGTACCAATGGCAGTGGAAAATCTACATTACTGAGATTACTAGCTGGGATATTGTCACCCCAATCTGGCGATATTCGACTTCTAGCTCCTGTGGGTTTCGTCTTTCAAAACCCCGATCATCAATTAGTTATGCCAACAGTCGGCGCTGATGTGGCTTTTGGATTGGTGGAGGAAAAACTTCCACTACCTGCTATAAAAGCACGCGTCGAGGAGGCGTTGGGAGCGGTGAATTTGCTCTCATTCCAAAAACGCCCTATCTATGCTTTGAGTGGTGGACAGAAACAGCGAGTTGCGATCGCCGGTGCTTTAGCCCGCCAATGTGAAGTCCTATTATTAGATGAGCCTACTGCTTTACTCGATCCAGATAGCCAGTTAGAATTAGTGGCTAGTGTGCGCCGCCTAGTAAAAAGTCGGGGAATCACAGCCCTTTGGGTAACCCATCGCTTGGAAGAATTGAATTACTGTGATGGGGCTTTTTTACTCGAACGAGGCGCTTTAGTGGATCGAGGTGAACCACAGCGTCTCAAGCAACGTCTAATGGACTCTCATGAAGAAGGGGTGTAGGGGTGTAGGGGTGTAGGGGTGTAGGTGAAAAGGGAAAAAATTAAAGTTGGTCTTTTCGTGAGTTTCGTTTTCCCTGCACCCTTATACGCTCACACCCCTACACCCTGATTTTTGAATTTTTCATTTGTAACATAGTGTTACAAGGGATGATTGAATTACTATAAAAGTTATGAATGGATTTTGTTAACTTTAGAAAATTGTGATTCATAATCATGCCCCCTTCCTTACCCCAAGCCGTCTTGCTTGTGGACGGTTACAACATTATAGGTGCTTGGTCTTGCCTAAAACAAACACGTGATACTGCCGGATTAGAAGCAGCACGTTGGGAACTGATAGAAACTCTAATCAGCTACAGTGCGTTTCACGGTTACAATAGTCAAATTGTGTTTGATGCCCAGTATCAAAACACCTGTAGCAGCAGAGAAGTCATAACCGAACATCTGTCAGTTCATTTTACCGATTTTGGGCAAACAGCAGACACTTACATTGAAAAAGTCTGTGCGTCTTTACGCCAACAGATAGCCCTATCAATAATATCTCGGGTCATTGTTGCCACATCAGACCGAATACAACAGTTAATGGTACAGGGGTATGGGGCTGAATGGATGTCCGCACAACAACTATGTTATCAAGTTCAAGCCAGTGTTTATCGGGCGAGGCAGAAATATCAACCTCGGAAACAATCCAACAAAAGATTTTTAGCTAATTCTATTGACGACAAAGCACGTCAGCGTCTTGCTGAATTGCGAATGGGCCTTAAGTAACTCATGCAGTATTCATAGGTAGAAAGGTACTTCGACAGAGGTAGATTGTTCGGCACAGACGCACGAACTGCTTCGCTGTGTCTATGATGAAGGCAATCTCAACGGTAGAATACTGCATTTCACCATTTTCAAAAAAATTTTCAAAAAATGTTGGAAAAGTACTTGCCAAACCCATTTGTTTGCACTAACATTATTAATTGTGACGTTCCTCAGTAGCTCAGTGGTAGAGCGGTCGGCTGTTAACCGATTGGTCGCAGGTTCGAATCCTGCCTGGGGAGTTAAAGTATAGACTTCCAAAAAATACATTATCCATCTTGTGGTACGGGCGTCCCCGCCCGTCCTTTGAATCCGTAACGGGCGAGACGCCCCGTCCCCGCCCGTCCTTTGAATATGTAACGTCTGAGACAGACGTACCACAAGAAATATTGTTCGACTTTTCTATTTGGAAGTACCTTAACCCAAGGAGTGAATACTGTATCGGCGCTCTAGCGTTTTTAGCAGATATTAGCGAGGAAATCACGCTTGTATCAACTTGCATGGCTCCAGTCACTGAGTAATTCATGGTCCTCTTGTTTTGTCTGGCGCGGACGCAGGGGTCTTAGAGGAGTACCTATATTGGTAGGACAAAAAGACTTTTGTCTTTTCTTGGTGGATTTATGTTCTTGTTGATTTGTGTTAATTTGTGTGGTAGTCATAAATTTTACCTCTATATTGCGATATAGAATTTTTGATTTTTAGGTATGAACGCCTGAACGTTAATCAGTGTTCCCAAATTTGAATCAATAATCACAGAGTTAATGCTGATGTCCGGATAAAAAATTAAAAAGCAATCAAACTAGCTTGTAAAGTCACATACGGAGTGCTCTTAAGGAACGACGTTAACTGAGTGACATCATTGATTCGTCTTTTGCTCATTTAGAAGATAATCGCGATCGCACCACTAGTAACCTCACAGCGGTCTTCATGCGGGTTGTGGGTAAAGCCTTGCTTCGCGGGACTCTTGGCGAATTTTACCCAAGCTTGCTGCTTCCTGTAAGTTCATAAAAGCTTCAAAATCCTCTATGTCATACTTGGTTTTGAGTAATTTTCGCAAATGCTCTTCTGCTACAACACTAAGATAGCCTGTTGCAATAGCCTGTTCGACGACTTCACGAATTAACATCATAGTTAAGAGCTCCCAACCCACGTACTTTAGATGTCTACAGTTGCTATATAAAAAGTTTCGTTTTCTTTAATAAATTTTTACAATACCTCTTTCGGTATGGTTTTGACTTCCTACTAAAGGACAGTTGCGCTAAATCACATTATGAGCATTTATAGATTTGGAGAAGGTTTTTGCTCCCAAAATCACCAAATAGTGTTAAGTTGCGATTTTTTACGGGATTTCTAAGAAATAAAAATCAAACAAATCTTTACTTAAGATTTCAAAGGGTGGTGCATCTGTTGCAGTACTCTCTTCATTAAGATTGAGTGAAAGATGTATGTTCAAAAAGCTATCACGTCTTAAACTTTCTTTATTTTGCGCCATAGTCTTGGCAGTTATGGTGTTGGTTTACCAACCACTACCAGCCTTCTCTGCTTGTAGTAACTCCCTGTTCAACGAACAAAGCCTCCCTGCGGACTTGAAGAATGCTAAATCTCAATTCAGTGAACTTGTAGAATCGTTCAAACCAGACGCCAATGTGGACATTATCTTTTCTGTCAGCATATCCCTGTCATTACAGCAGGGCGTTCGCTTCTGACTCTATCCCACCTATTCGCCGCATTCGGTTAGCACCTGCTCAGAAATCGACCGTTCTGAGAGCAGACGATAGGTTACTTCGTTCCTGATAGTCATTGATTGAAACCTTTAGAGTTGATGCTGTCCACCGGGATTGTTGGGAGTGCGTTCTGATGAAGCATGGAATTCATCAGCCCTAATCCGTTGCCTTTTGGCTCCAGCGCATTAAGCCTTATTTCGCTGGTTCGCTTTTGACGATGGTTCAGACGCATATTCGCTTTCGCTACTCATGGGTTCTTGCTAAAGGGATTACCGACTTAGGCTGTCAGCTACCTTCTTTCGCCCCGCTTTACCGATTTGATAGCTAGTCTTTTCAGTAGGGGTCGTGCTTTCACCACTGCACCTGCGGGATAGGACTTGAGCTTGGACTCTCACCTACATGACTATCAAGTTGTCAAGGTTCTGTTAGGATTACTCCCTTCTCTTTCCTTGCCTTCCATCCTTGAGTATTGCTACTCATTTCGGAAGAACGAATCGCAGCCATACCTAAAGGCAGGGGCTTTCTCGTCGCGATTAATCCGGTAAGGGTGTAAGGGTGTAGGGGGTAGGGGGTAGGGGAAAGAAATTTTTATAATTGGCTGCTTTCAAATCCAGCAGCATTTTTGTGTCCACCACCGCCAAATTGCTTGGCAATTTGACTCACGTCAAATTCTCCTACACTTCGCAGTCCCCATCTTGTTTTTCCATGTTTATCTATCCACCAAACCCCACTAAAAGGGGCTTCTGGAATCAATTTGCAAAGATAATGCCCAATATCAGATGCTAAGTTGGGTGTGGGGGTATGAACTGTAGGGACATTGTATCCCCCTATTTCTTTCCAAGTGTAGGTAGATGCGATCGCCAGCACATCTTCTTTTCTTTTTTCAAGGATGGGAGTCCCAATTGTTCGAGCTAAAGATAGGAAGTCAAGAGAAGAAAATTTTGCTAAAATATCCCAGACCTCAAAGTCCATTTTGAAAGCCTGAAGCATTACATAGACTTCATCTGAAAGAGGCAGTTCTTTTTTCCACAAGTCCCGGTCTTGTACATATTGAATTATAGTAGGAACTGGCTCTTGAGGATGCCAATACTCCCATGCTAAAACTGCACCAGATTTATTCATATTAAAAGTAGCAAAAGATAATCCAAGCAAAGCTTCTTGGGCTGTTTTATGGTGGTCTAAAACAACCAGACTGCTTGCCACTTTTTCTATGGCTAACATAATTTCTCTGGGATAAGAAAAGTCCACCACGTAAATGCGATCGCCCTGATTAATTTGTGGTGGTTCTTCACCGTAGTTTACTCCTATGTATTCACCATCACTCCCCAAAACTGTCCAAGCGCAGTAGGCAGCAGCAAAGCCATCATTACAACCTCTATGGTACAGGACTTTTGTTTTCATTTGATCTTCTAAAATATATAGTAAGTCTAAATTATTTGGAGAAAAATATTAGCTAATTGCTAATTGCTAATTGCTAATTACTAATTACTAATTACTTTTTTACCATTAGCTATTAACTATTAGTATTCTTTTAGCAGTCTTTACAAAAACTTTACATTTGATTTAGGACTGATATAGTGCTATTTTGACTTTCATTTACATAATCAATTTTCAGTATAAACGTTTATGATTACTTCAATCACAAATATTGTTATTTCTAATTTAATACTTTTGGTAGTGGTTGAAAGTTTGTTTTAATGGTAAAGCTAAACTATAAATAATGATCTATCTTCAATCAATAACCACTCGTTTGATAGAAGCTGATTAAAGAAGAATAGCTATATTTTTTAAAAAAGCTTATTTTTGTAAACAAATAATTAACACTTGAGGTGAGGATAAGGTATGCAATTCCAAATTGAATGTAACAACTTAACCAATAACCAATTATGCTTGGTATGCAATCAACTGTTTCAGATGAAGGATGCAAGATTAATAGTTTGTAGCAGTCAAGGCGATAGCTACGGAGATGTTTGTCCTGATTGTGTCTCTAGAGGTGCTAACTGGATTAAAAGTCAACTTCACCAGTTAAGCAGCAATCTGGCTAGCACATTGCAATAGATATGTCAATACTACTCAGATAAGCGAAAATGAGAACCCCGGTATCTCAAAGATACCGGGTTTCTGGTACATCAAAACATTCTTAGTTATCCAATACTTTGCTCCCCCAAAATGGTTGTAGATAAGAGAACTAACTTGCCACAATATTGCCCAATTGTAGAACTCCTATCCACCACGCAACGACTGACAGTAAAACTTTGATACCGTTTCGCTGTCTTACCAGTAGCACTCCTGATGGCGAATTCGCAAGCACGCAACTAGAAACAATAAAGCTACAAATTTTGCAATTCTGTACTAAGTACAATAAAAGCGTAAGTTTGTAGCGAATTTGATACCTAACGCAAAACACGTCACTAGGAATTTATCAAAGGCTTAACTAAGAGGATGTTTGAAAAGTGGTTGGTTGTAATTTCAAGCACTGGTTGATCCCCCCTAGCCTTAAAAAGGGGGGAAAATCTCTAACGGTCCCCCTTTTTAAGGGTTAGGGGAAACCATGACAAAACAGGACAACCTTCTCTACGATTACTCGTG
>JAWQFQ010000089.1:0-34034 GCA_035967975.1 Scytonema sp. PMC 1070.18 | reverse complement strand
TATCAACTAACCACTATCAACTAACCACTATCAACTAACCACTATCAACTAACCATTATCAACTAACCACTATCAACTAACCACTAACCACTAACTAAACAAGTGGTGGCAAAAAAGATTCATCAACATAACGAAGAATCTTTGTAGCTCGATTTTCCCAAGAAAACTGACGAGCATAATTGATACTATCGCCATACCCTTCTAATTTTCTGGGATACCTTTCTAAAACAGCGCGAATAGATTCGGCAAATTTCTGAGGATTGTCTGGTTCGCACCAACAGGCGACTAAAGGCGTATTCTTAAACTCCATCAGAGGAGGAATTTCTGTTACCGCTATAGGAGTACCAGACGCCATATACTGAAAGAACTTAACTGGGTTTGTAAAATCTGCCTCTTTCCCAGAAAGGTGAGGATGAGCCAAAACATCAGCAGCTTGAAACAGACTAATCAATCTTTCCCGTGGGAGTATCCAGCCTAAAAATTTCATATTTTCTACTCCTTTCTCCAGAGCTTGCTGCTGATATTTTTGGACTTGTAATTCCGTACCACCAGTAACAGCAAACTGGATTTCTGGTAATTCTTTAGCAGCATCAATTAAAAGTTCAATTCCCTTGAAACGATACAAAGCACCTGAATAGACAACAAGTTGCGTTCGTCCATCACTAAGAAGTTCTTGACGCCAAGCTTGAGCTTCTTCAGGTTGTCTCTCCAAAAAAGATTGTCCAAAACCATTGTGTAGCCATACAACTTTTTCTGATGGCATCCCATGTTCTATTAAACTTTGCCTGATTGGTTCAGATTGAGTTATAGCAACTTGAAAATACGGACTGCAAACAATTTCTGGCTCAAATTTATCCTCTTGGAAATAATGACGTTCGTAAACCACAGGAACTTGATTTTTTACTGCTGTTTTAACACAATTCCAATCTCTAGTATGGACTAATTTCGTCTGAGGTAAAATCTGAACAGGAAAATAATACTTTGTCACCACGTTCCCAGGATTATTCCACCTTCTTGCAAAGCGTCCAATCGGGAAAGGTAAAGGCAGTGGAGCTATTTTCAACTTCTCCCCTACATCATAAAACTCCACAAATTCAGTATTTGGTCGTTTTGGTTGAAAAGGATGAATCAACCCAACAGGATTAAATCCATTATTCTCCAAATCCGGATACACCAAAACAGCATCATAGCCCAAATTAGCCGCTGCATTAGTACACAGAACATCATGAATCTCATGAGCAGTATCCGGCTTCAGCGATAGATGACTGGTAAAAAAAACATATTTCTTTTTAAAAGTTTCATTATTCATTCTTTTATCTGCGTTCATCTGCGTTCATTTGCGGTTAATTACTTCTTCTTGATATCATATTTTCCCCTTCTAATCTAGTTCATAAAAATTCTAAATTAACCTTTTTGATTAGCCTCAAACAACTTCAAATTATCCAGCAAATACATAGCAGACTTATAAGCCGTTTGAAGAACTTTCTGTCGCTCACTTTCAGAAATCTTGACCCAATTATCCGAGAGCGATCGCAAAGAAGCCAGCATCGGCTTCAGACTTCTCCGAAACTCCTCAGAAACAAGAAACAAACTTTGAGTATCAGTATGTCCATACTCACGATTTATCTCCACCAAAGGCAGAGATTGCCAACTATTTTGCAAGTGAACAATATCGTCAAAAACATCAATAGTATTGAGAATCCTCACAGACGATTTGTAACATTCGTCCATCAATTCCTGACTTTCCATAGGATCGTCAACCAGATCGTCAACCAATAAGAGTAGGAAACCAATCATAGAGTTAAGCCGCGTGCGAAGTTCGTGAGAAATGCGGATTAAACTCTTCTTGCGTTTTACCGCACTATCCGAACCAGGGGTGAATTGCATAGAATACAGACGGGAGTAATAGCCACCCTTTTTCAAGAGTTCTTCATGGGTTCCCACCTCCACCACACGTCCTTGCTCAAGCACAGCAATTTGATGTGCTTTTTGTACTGTAGACAGACGGTGAGCAATCACCAAAGTTGTACGTTCCCGGCTGAGGTCATCTAAAGCCTCTTGTACCAAACGTTCAGAAACCGTATCTAAAGCACTGGTCGCTTCATCCAAAATCAGAATATCTGGATCTTGTAACAGTGCTCGTGCAATTGCTAAACGCTGTCTTTGACCGCCGGACAACATGACACCGCGATCGCCAATCAGCGTATCAAACCCTTCCGGTAGCTTACTAATAAACTCATAAGCATTAGCTCGCTTGGATGCAGTAATAATTTCCTCTTCAGTTGCTTCTGGTCGCCCATAAGCAATGTTATAACCCACCGTATTATTAAAGAGAAAAGTATCTTGGCTTACAATTCCCATTCCTTTACGTAATGACTGGATATCAAAATCACGCAAATCAACACTGTCGATAGTAATAGAGCCAGACGTAGGGTCATAAAATCGAGGTAAGAGGTCAGCAAGAGTTGATTTACCAGCACCAGAACCACCTACCAAAGCCAGCGTGGTCCCCTTTGGTAAGTGTAGGTCTACATCCTTCAACACTGGCTTCTCATGACCGGGATAAGAAAAACAAATCCACTTAAAATGCACGCCCTCCTGCAATTTTGAATATTGCAACGTACCATTAGGCATAAGGGACTTGTTATCCCGGCGTAAAAATTCAGATGCAATCTCCACACTAGTAGACGCACCCGCAAAGGTACTGCGGAGAGCATTCAATTGAGAAATAAATGGTAACAGTCGAAGTAAAATCAACAGATACGTGAGCAAAACTGCAGAAAGAGAAGACACCTGGTCTGCAAAAAATGAACGACCCAAAAAGACAATTAATATTAAGGTGATAATCCCAGTTAACTCACTGACTGGTGTAATTAACTCTGTATAAATTTGTGATTTAAAATCTGCCTTTTCCCTGTCACGAATTTGCTGTTGAATTTTTAAATATTCTCTATTTTCATTCCCAGTTGCCTTTACTAAGCGAATCCCCATCAGTGTTTCCAAAACACTAATAGAATATGACTTAGACATTTCCGACAAAGCCTTACCGAACTTTCTTGAACTCGATATTGCAAACTGATTTACTAATGTCACCAAAGATAGTAAAACTGTTGTAGCAATTGTTAACTGCCAGGAAATTGACAACAATAAACCTACGAAAACTAAAATTGTAATAAAAAGGATAAATAATTTAATTAAACCACTTAAAGTACTTGCAGCACGAGCGAGTTCACCACCAAGACGGTTAATGAGATCGCCAACTTGCATCTTTGTGTAATAATCTATATCAACATCTAATAAAACTTTTAATCCTGCTTCACGCATATCTGCCGTTAGTTGGCGTGATAAAGAACTCGAAGCCAAGGTACTGGCATAACTAGCAGCATTTTTTAAAAAAATTGTGAATATAATCGCCCCTGCCATGACGACTAATCGATATTCTTCCGGAACCTCTTCAAAAGGGTCTAGAATTTTTCTGAGAATGGCAGGAGCACCATCAACATTTACCTCCTGACCTACAATTTTCAGTACCACTGGAACAATTAGAGTTGTTCCTACACCATTAAATAAAGCTCCAGAAAATCCTAAAATGATTGTGAGTAATATTAACCCAGGATAGGGTTTGGCAAATCTGAGCAGCATTGGATTGGTGAAAGAAAAATTTTTTAAGAGAAATCTTTGATAGGATCTCATATATATTTACGTATCGCTGCCATTTATAATTAGGTACACTTGATTTGACCGTAATGTTACACCGTATAGAGACCACAGTCTCTACACAATTATAATACTTAACACATTTTAAATTTTTTCATCAACCTCGAAATCTTTGAATAACACTTATTGAGCAAAAACGAATTTCCCAAAAGTTTGTTGTGCATTCCTCATAACGATTGAATAATTTTGGACATGATGACTGCCATTGCATCAATACTATAGTACTCAATACATTTTTTTCTAGCTAGCTTTCCTTTCTCATGAGCTTCCTCGAAGTGGTCGAATATCCATTGAATCTTGTCAGCTATACATTCTGGACTACTAGGCTCAACTAAATATCCAGTATCACCTAAAATTTCTGGAATATCTCCAACGCTCGTTGCTAAAATAGGCTTTGCCATTGCCATACCGTCTGTGATTTTCAGCGGGAACTGAGCTAAGGCAGCTGGGGTATTCCGCTGTGGTACAACAATAATATGCGCCCCTGAAACAATCTCAGGCATAACACTAGGGGACGACTTAGGTAATTGGATAATCCAACGTCCCCATCGTTCCATAAGTTGAGCATCATAGCGATCGTAAGGACTCCCTCCTACAATCGCCAGTCTTAAATCGGGTCGGTTAAGTTTATCGAGCGCCATTAAGACATCTTCAAGCCCTTTATATGGTCTTGGCGCACCAGGAAACATCAAAACGCGGTATCCAGAAAGCCCGTAACGTGCTCGACTTTCCTCTGGATTGTAATTTTCTGGATTAAACAAATTCGTGTCTTTGCCATTAGGTACATATACCCCACCAAATTTTGCTTTTAAGAATTGAGTGTGGATAGTAATGATATCAGCACGGTCAACCATGTTTTCCATCCATTTTAGATAAATTGGATGGTCTGGATTTCTTAAAGCACCATTTGATTTCAAAATATCTCTAGCTAGTTGCTGAAAGGAAGGCTTATATTTCCATTTCTCGCCCCCATACCAACTTAGTTCCCAGTCATCTATATCTAAAATGACGGGTCTGTGAGTCCTTATTTTTTTGAACAAGGACAAACCAAAAGTGGTAGCTTTTGGTCGCATTGCGTAAATAATATCACCATCTATTTTTTTTAAAAGTTGAGAAGCTGAGCTAAAAAATTTGGGATAGTTATGAGCAGATAATTTATAAACAGGTATTTCAGATTCTAGTGTTGGCTCTGATGCATGAGTGAAATCAAAACCTAAAATTTCTACTCTAGATTGAAGCTTTTGAAGTGCTTGAGCTAGTAAAAAGGAACGTACTGCACCTCCCCACCTTCCTGCTCCAGAAAGAGATAGATCGCTAACTAGTATTGAAACTTTTAATGTATTTGGATTTTTTAAAACAAGCATATTTTTAGGAATTTTAGAATTGTTATAGGCATGGCAAAATATACACTTCAGCAAACAGGTTGCTCAAGAGCCTGAATAACAGTTGCAAATTATCCAAAAATATAACTTTAAGTTTACTAATACCTAAGGGGGATTCTACTGAAAAATTAATGTTGAATGGAGAATTTGAAATGAAAAATCAGTATAATTTCGGTAGCTACTATTTTGCAAGAAAGATAATATTTGAATAAGTATAGCGATTTCTATATTCGTGAGTACGTTGAAGAAAGAATTAACCGCAGATAAACGCAGATGAAGGCAGATGAAGGCAGATAAGTTTGTATTTGAGCAGATTAGGAAATGTTATTTAGAGGATGTTTTAAAAGTCTTCTCGTCAGTAGCATGCACATTTCACATCCCCCTAAATCCCCCTTAAAAAGGGGGACTTTGAGAGATTTTCCCCCCTTAAAAGGGGGGCTAGGGGGGATCAACCAGTGCTTGAAATTACAACAAACCACTTTTCAAACATCCTCTTAGCAGTTTTCGTTTAAATGAAGTGGATTTTATCTGCGTTCATCTGCGGTTTTTTAATTAAAGATTATTGAGGATTTGCGAGAGTGTCAACGCCATAGTATCTACACTATAGTATTTTACACATCTTGTTCTGGCTTTATTGCCTCGTTCATTTGCTGCTTTTAAGTCCTCAAAAATTAATTGGATTTGCTGAGCAATTTGGTTCGGACAACTAGGTTCAACAAGATAACCAGTATCTCCTAAGATTTCTGGAATATCTCCAACTGTAGTTGATATTACAGGTTTAGCCATTGCCATGCCATCTGTCAACTTTAGGGGAAATTGGGAGCGAGCAATGATTGTATCTTTCTGGGGAACAACAACAACGTGAGCTGCGGCGACAACCCGAGGCATTTCCTCAACGGGACATTTAGGTAGTTTAATAATCCAACGTCCCCATTTTTCAATGAGGCGATCGTCGTAATTATCATAAGGGCTACCACCAACAATCACAAGTCTCAACGAAGGCTGATTCAGTGAATCTAAAGCCATTAAAACATCTTCAACACCCTTATGAGGTCGTGGTGCGCCCGGAAACATCAGAATCTGATAATCAGAAAGACCGTAATGTTTTCTACTGACTTCTGGATCGTATTTACTGGGGTCGAACATATCAGTATCTTTGCCATTGGGTACGTAAACGCCACCAAAACGATCTTTGAGAAATTGAGTATCTATTGTGATAGCATCAGCCTGTTGTACTAACTTTTCCAACCAACTCAGATACAGTGGGTGGTCGGGAAATCTTAAAGCTCCATTCTTTTTGAAAATATCTCTGTAAAGCTGTTTGGGGTTTGGACGGTACTTCCACTGGAAACCTCCATACCAACTCAACTCCCAGTCATCCATATCTAGAAGCAAAGGACGGCGAGAGCTGATTTTTTTGATGAGAGACACACCAAAACTTGAGAGCTTGGGTTTGACTGCGTAAATAATGTCTCCATCTAGTTTTTGTAGCAGTTCTTTAGCCGAATCCAAAAAATCTGGATAATTTTTACCCGCAATGGAGACAACTGGAATCCCAGAGGGAGGAATAGCGTACAAGTCCTTACCAAAGAGAAAACCGATAATTTCTACTTGATAATCTAGCTTCTTTAAAACTTGAGCTAGTAAAAATGCTCGGACACTTCCTCCTCCAGATAAATCGCTAACGACTAATGAGACTTTGCTTGTCATGAATTTTAGGATGTAAATTTTCTGTCTGATTCCTTATTGACCGCTGATATAACTTTGATTGGTAGATTTTCCCCAATTCCTTAATTTGGAAAAAATCGATAGAACTCTTTTAGAACGTGGTCCTCGATATTTTTCGTACAGTAAAAAGCTGGGAATAATTAATCGAATATTATAAATAAGCTTTAAGAGAAAGGGATTATTCACTTGAATTTTATCCTCTAATAAGTAAAAGGGAGGATGAAATAATTTCATAAGTCTATCAAAATTGGCTTTCTCCTTTTCTCTAATAGCCTCCCGTAGCAAAAAACCAATTCCTACCTGAGCTAATGGGATTAACTCTGGATGTTTGCCACATACAGTCTCATATAAGATAATGTAATAATTTTTCATGTACGACCAGTTATTCGTTCTGTTAAACTGATGCTTTGTGTAATAAGCTCCTACAATAGGAGTATAAATAAAATTAACACCAGCTAAAAGCAAATCCAAGGGAAAATCTCTATCTTGGAGAGCCTTCAGCTTTTCATCGAACATTTTTTTCTGAAAAATACTCCTATGCATCAGCAAGCATTGCTGAAGCACTGGAAATGGAGAATCAGCCAAAAAATCAGGAATCAGTAATCGCTGAATGAGCTGTTCTTTTGTTAAAGACCCAACAATATTTTCTACTCTTTGAGTAATATTTCCTTCTTTGTCTATAAAAACTCGTTCGTAATCTGTATAAAATACGGTATTTTCTCCCTCTGACCCATCTAAATGGCTTAATTGAAATCTAATTTTATCTTCATGAATCCAATCATCTGCATCTAAAAACTGAATCCACGTACCTTTTGCTTGTTGAAAGCCAAAATTCCGAGCTGAGGATACCCCACCATTTTCTTTGTAAAAGTAACTGATTCGTGAATCTAGACCAAGTAACTCTTGGGAAACTGCTTTCGTATTATCAGTAGAACCATCATCGATAATAATGCATTCAAGGTCAGAGTATGTTTGCGAAAGTACGCTTTTGACGGAGCGTTCTAGATAAATTCCTTGGTTAAAACAGGTAATAACTATAGAGATGAGTGGGGTCATAGCTAAATTCTCTGATTTAATAAAGCATTCAGCATTCAGCTTTCAGCGTTTGGATATATTTTATCTTGCTCACTTACTCATATCACAATTTATACTGCGTAGGATTTGCGAAAATTAGAAACCCGGTATCTCCAAGATACCGGGTTTCTGGGACGGACCTCAAGTATCACGCTTCCCTTGCAGTATTGATACCACAATCATTTCAGGTGTTGCAAAAAAACCTTTTCAGGCTATTTCGTAACTATCGTAGGCGTTTTAACAGTAATATTGGCACGCTCTAGATATAATTTGAGGAGTGCGGTGTAAATACGGTTAATTGATGGCATTTGGTATTTCCTAACTGGATCGTTATCTGTTGAACCCCAAATAACAGCGAAAGGATTGGGTTCCCAAACAATTATGTTTCCTTGTAAGTCATAACTGTAATCGAAAGCAATAAAATCGAAACCTAATGCTTTGCGTGCTTGCTGAAATTTTTCATGATTTGGATCTATACTACTGATATAGGCAATTTCCTCCGCGATCGCCGATTCATTCATAACACGATCTCTATTATCGCGGACCTCCCACGCTTTGGACACCATCAAAGGACCAGAAACTCCCTCGTCTCCAATAGCAAAGTAGCGATACTTACGATACAGACCATCCGCTCCTCTTGTATCGATAAATTCTAACGCTATTGGAGCTATGAATTTATCAAAGGGAACGTTTTGCACTTCGTCTGGATGTTGTATGAAATAGATATGACTTCCGTGAATCCAGTCTTCACGAATCAGAAAGGGAGTTGACAATCCTCCTAAGGTTTTTTTAAATTCTTGTGGCTCGGTAATTGGAATTGTTTTGGCTGTGCGAAGTCCAACACTTTCAATCACTTTTGCAGCAACTGACTTAATTGAGTTTGACAGTCGATCTACTGGATTGATGATGGGAATATTGTATTCCTCACACTGTGCTTCTAATTCCTTGGCGTAAGTGTAAATCTGCGGAAATCTTTCTTTTAAAGGGTCTTGTAGCCAAGGTACAAATAAGGCGTAGCGGTCCCAATTGCTAATTTGACAAGGAAGATAATGAACCTCAAACAGACTTCTGGCTTCTGGGTAATGTTGGCTAACCCAATACAGAAAGTAATCATTGTATGTTGACTGGTGGTCTTTTTGTCGAACAACTAAAATCCGCTTTGGATAACGGATGTTGTTAACAAGTGTTTTAACTGTTTGACGAAGTTGATTGTACATTATGGCTTAAATTCGACAATTGGCAAATTGGGTAACATTGCAAATCTTTAGACAAACTCAACTCAAACACCGTTGCTTGTTTTCCATAGCGATCGCCACAGAAATAGCTAACGGTGCCCATCTGCTGCTCAATTATACCAATCTCTTAAAGATAACTAGTAATTCTACTGAAAAAGAAAAAAGCTGTAGCAGTCAAAGCCTACTCGCTACTGTAGTTGAATTTTATACGCCGATTTTTCTCCTTTCAAATTAAATACGTGGTTAGTTAAAGACCCCGCCGAAACCGTGTCATACGATCAATAATCTGCAATACATATAATTATCTCAACGTCAATACACCCGATTCTATATCCACAATTAACCGTCGATCTATAAGCCATCGACGACCAAGTAAAACTTCCGTTAAACCTTTGCCAACGTGAACGGGAATATCAAATTCTTGACCATCAAATGTAACTTTACCTACATAGATTTCAAATGTTACATCTCCCCGTGCGGTTAGCATAATTTGTTGGTCAATACAAGTCCAACCAAGCGCATCTAAATCTTGCTCATCAATTGCTAGCCAATACGAAAAGCCAGGGTAAGAGCATCGCATCAACTGGTAATTCCAATCCATCAGATGTTATTAAATTAATCTCAAAAAGTAGCGCATCCTCATCACCAAAAAAACCGTCCATTATATTGTTCCACACGCTCCAGTTTCATTTATTCGGAAAGTATGGTGTATTTTCCCTGGATGCTGTTCACGACACTTCTGCCAAACCACTGCTAAATCTTTATCAATAAAATAGTCAACACTATCCGGTTCAACAGTAACATACCAGTTGTAATGAGTTTCAATTAATTCCGATTTGACTTTATCAAATATTGGTTTGCAGCGCTGGTAAAAAGCCTCGCGTTCGGCTTCACGTTGCGCCTTTTGTTCAAGAGTCCATTGAATTTCAGGGAATATTCGTCCCCGACGGGCAACATGGGTAGACTTAGCTGAGGACATGATGGAATTTCAAAAGATAACAATATCTAAATTAAAGCATTAGAGAGCAGTGTAAGCGTTCTCCAGCACGCTTTAGATAAAATTTCAAGAGTGCTGTGTAGATGCGATCGAGGGAGGGTATGCGATATTCTTGCCTTTCACTCCAGATGACGGCAAAAGGATTGGGTTCCCAAACAACTATGTTTCCTTCTGTGTCATAACTATAATCAAACGCCATGTAATCGAAACCTAATGCCTTGCGTGCTTGCTGAAATTTTTCATGATTGGGGTCTTCACCACTAAAGTAAGCAATTTCCTCAGCAATGAGAGCTTCTTCCATAACACGCTTATTGTTCCGTACCTCCCAATCATCAGAAAACATTAAAGGACCAGGAATTCCCTCGTCTCCAATAGCAAAGTAGCGATACTTACGATACAGACCGTCCTCTCCCTTTGTATCAATAAATTCCACTGCTGTTGGAGCAATGAATTTCTCAAAAGGAACATTTTGTACTTCGTCTGGATGTTGTATAAAATAAGGCTGACTACCATGAATCCAGTCTTCACGGATGAAAAAAGGAGTTGACAATCCTCCCAAAGTTTCTCTAAATTCTTGTAAATTAGTGATTGGTACAGTTTTAGCTGTGCGAAGTCCAACACTTTCAATCACTTTTGCTGCAACTGACTTAATTGAATTTGATAGTCTATCTACTGGATTGATGACGGGAATATTGTAATCCTCACACTGTGCTTCCACTTGCTTAGCATGAGTATAAATCTGCGGAAATCTTTCTTTTAAAGGGTCTTGCAGCCAAGGTAAAAACAGGGCGTAGCGGTTCCAATTGCTAATTTGACAAGGAAGATAATGAACCTCAAACAGATTTCTGGCTTCTGGATAATGTTGGCTAACCCAATAGAGAAAGTAGTCATTATATGTTGACTGGTGGTCTTTTTGTCGGACCACTAAAATCCGCTTCGGATAACGGATGTTGTTGACAAGAGTTTTAACTGTTTGGCGGAGTTGATGGTACATCGTCACTTAAATTCGACAATTAGTACTGAGAAGAGCAAAACCGGAAAGATTTCGCCAATAATGTAGAAAAATGAAGTTTATTGCTTACAGATGGGGTTGAAAAAAGCTAATATTTTCCCAGAACAATCGTTATAAAATTCTCCAACAGAGTCCAATACTTCTCAGTTAAGGGTAATTGAGGTACCAACACCTCCCAGAAACCCGGTTTCTAATTTTCGCTTATTCCCTTCTCGGTATAAAATTACGAAATTAAAAACCGCAGAGGCGCACGACGCACCGGGGAAAGAGACTAAGAGAACATCGGTAATCTTTGGCGCGGAAAGGGAGTATCCGAATGGTATTGCAACAGAAAAGCCCAATTACCGCAAAATCATCTTAATTCGTCAAAAATCAAGAAAATTTTCGCCACAAGCTCAATATGCTTTAGTAATTTCTGTTTATTTATTAATTTACTACTATCGTATAATTTAAGCTAAAATTTTTCTATCAAAAGGAATAATTTTATGTTTATTATTATTAATTGTATGGAAAATTTCTATATATTTCGTAAGCGTTCAGCTATTAGGCATATTTTATAGAACTCCTATTTGTTTTTTGAAAAAAATTCGGTACACCATAATATTCTAGAATCCTATTACCTATTGCCTATTGCCCATTACCCATTGCCCATTGCCTATTGCCCTGTACACCTCCAAGAGAGATAATAGATATGCAAATCATTCGTCTGGCGGTACTCTCAGACAATTACATTTTTGTACTGCTCGATCCAAAGCAGAACATTGCTGCAGTTGTCGATCCAGCTGAGGCTGCACCAGTTTTACACAAACTGGAGGAATTAAAAGCGGAGTTGGTAGCGATATTTAACACGCACCATCATCATGACCATGTTGGTGGAAATCCTCAACTCATACAGAAATTTCCGCAAGTTACAGTGTATGGCGGAGTTGAAGATAAAGGCAGAATACCAGGACAACAAGTATTTTTACAACAGGGCGATCGCGTCCAATTTGCTCATCGAGTCGCTGAAGTTATCTTCGTTCCCGGACACACCCGCGCTCACATCGCTTACTACTTTCCTCCAGAAAACCCAGGCGAAACAGGCGAATTGTTTTGTGGCGATACCCTATTTGCTGGCGGGTGCGGTCGCTTGTTTGAAGGGACACCAGCTCAAATGGTAGACTCCCTTAGTAAACTTCGCTCTTTACCCGATAATACCCGTGTCTGGTGTGCTCATGAATACACATTGAAAAATCTTCAATTTGCCCTCACTGTAGATAACGATAACGGCGATTTAAAAAACCGTTATGAAGAAGTCAAAGTTTTCCGCAACCGAGATGAACCAACAGTTCCCTCACTTTTAGGAACAGAAAAGCTCACTAATCCTTTTCTACGTTGGGAGCAGCCAACATTACAAACAGCCGTCAAAAGTCACGAACCCGTACAAACCTTTGCACGGTTACGAGGAATGAAGGATAAGTTTTAGGAAAGGGTGTAAGGGTGTAAGGGTGTGGGGGTGTAAGGGAAAAAACAACTAAAAGATATTGACATCTCCCCTTTTCTTCTTCACCTATACCCTCACACCCCTATACCCCTACACCCGTTCTTATTGCCATCGCGCTTTTATTTCGCTACAATTCATAAGTTTGAGGCTCTACGTAAAGCTTCTTGGGAAACAGCTAAGATGTCAACTATCCGGCTGAAGCCCAAGCTTTGAAGATTTTAGAGACAGCACCACCAAAGAAGAAGAACGATGGCGAAACGCATACAATTAGTTTTAACCCAAGATATTAGTAAGCTAGGAAAATCAGGTGACTTGGTCGAAGTAGCTCCCGGCTATGCTCGTAACTACCTCATTCCCAAAAGTTTAGCAACCCAAGTCACTCCTGGTATTCTCAAGCAAGTCGAACGCCGACGGGAAAAAGAACGCCAGCGCCAATTGGAACTCAAGCAGCAAGCTCAAGAGCAAAAAGCAGCTTTAGAACAAGCTGGTAGCTTTAATATTGCTAAGCAGGTTGGTGAAGGCGAAGCTATTTTTGGTACCGTCACCACCCAAGACGTAGCAGATGTTATTCAGCAAATCACTGGAATGGAAGTAGACCGTCGTGGTATCACCATTCCTGATATCAGTCAGTTAGGAACTTACGAAGCTGATATTAAGCTGTATACAGATGTGTCCGCAAAAGTCAACATTCAAGTTGTACCTCAGTAAGAGATTTCCTTTTCAAAAAGTCGGACAATATTTCTTGTGGAACGGGCGTCCCGCCCGTCAGAAAGCAAAGGTGGGCGTCAAAGTCCACCATATAACTCTTTTTGAGACATAACTAAGAATTTTAGATTATAAAGAGTAATACATACATACTGAAAAATCTAAAATTATTCATGTCAGAAGAACTAAACTTTCAAGGGAATGGAATAGATCGCCTACCTCCCCAAAACATAGAAGCGGAAGAAGCAATATTGGGGGGTATTCTGCTAGACCCGGAAGCCATCAGTCGGATAAGCGATCGCCTCATCCCCGAAGCTTTTTACATTAGCGCCCATAAAGATATTTTCCACGCTACATTACGTCTACACGGTCAAGGAAAACCAACAGATTTGCTGACGGTGATAAATTGGCTGAATGACCACGACTTGTTAGCCCGTGTTGGTGGTCGCAATAAACTTGCAACTCTAGTAGACCGTACGGTATCAGCTGTCAACATTGACGCCTTAGCAGAGCTAGTCATGGAAAAATACCTGCGACGACAGCTCATCAAAGCAGGTAATGAAATTGTACATCTAGGCTATCAAGCCCAGACAGAGTTACCCGTAATTCTCGACCAAGCAGAACAAAAAGTGTTCGGCGTTACTCAAGAACGTCCTCAAGTAGGTCTAGTTCACATTGGTGACACTTTAATAAACGCTTTCCAAGATATAGAATCTCGCCATCAAGGAATCGCCCTACCAGGTATTCCCTGCGGCTTCTATGACTTGGATGCAATGACCACTGGTTTTCAACGTTCCGATTTGATTATTGTCGCCGGTCGCCCGTCTATGGGAAAGTGTGTAGCTTATGATACTGAAATTGTTTTAGCAGACGGTTCCATTGCTACTATTCAAGACATTTATCATCGTCGTCAAGCAGAGTTACTAACCTTAACAAATGATTGGAAATTTGAGGTAACTCAACCTTCTGTATTTGTGGATGATGGTATTAAACCCGTTTTTCGAGTCACAACACGCTTGGGGCGAAGTGTTGAAACAACCATCACCCATCCTTATTTAACCATTTATGGATGGCGTCCACTTTCTGAACTAAAAGTTGATGAAAAAGTCGCCGTACCTCGCAAAATTAATGTATTTGGGACAAAGAAAGTACGCGAGGATGAGGTGAAGCAACTTGCTGATTTTATAGGAGAGGGTTGCTTGAAGGATATTCCTGATTTCGTATTTCAATTAGAGCGATCGCAAATTTCTTTATTCCTCAACCACCTTTTTGCAACTAATGGATGGACGACATTACTTGACAGCGGTCAAGCACAAATAGGATATGACACCATCAGCAAGAAACTAGTAAGACAGATACAACATTTACTACTACGCTTTGGTATCATTGCTACTTTGAAAAAGCAGGTTGTCAAATACAAAGACACCCCCCGAATAGCTTGGCAATTAGATATCAATGATGCAGAATCCATCAAAACTTTTATCGCTGAAATTGGTATCTTTGAACAAGAGAATAGTTTATTTAACACCCAACAAGCCTTAATTGACAATAGATATCAAACCAAATTTGACCATATTAAAGTGGAAAAAGGGGAGCCCATAAAAGCAGCAAAAAGTAGAGAAGCGTGGAGGGTTTTAGCACTTCAATCCGGAAAACAAGAGCATACTAATATTCACACAAATAAACACGCTTTAACACAGGAATACCCTCAATACTACTCGAATAAGCGAAAAGTAGAAAACCGGTTTCTTGAAGAAACTGATTTTCTGGAGTCTCAACGAGCTTTAACCGAGCAGTATTGGGAATACCCTAATGCATTAGAAAATCTCACCTCACAAAAACTAACAACAGAAGATGTTTACTGGGATGAAATAGTTTCAATTGAGCTAGTGGGATACAAACACGTGTATGATTTGACAATCCCAGAAACTCACAATTTTATCGCCAACGATATTTGTGTCCATAACACCGCCTTTTGTTTGAATCTCGCCCATAATATTGCAGCATCTTACAAATTACCAGTTGCTGTTTTTAGTCTGGAAATGTCAAAAGACCAGTTAGTACAGAGGTTATTAGCTAGCGAGGCGGGAATTGAAACTGGCTATTTGCGAAGTGGGCGGATCAGCCAAACTCAATGGGAACCTTTAAGCCGTGCGATCGGTCTACTCTCAGAGATGCCAATTTATATTGATGATACTCCCAATATTACAGTTACAGAAATGCGGAGTCAGGCGCGGCGATTGCAAGCAGAAATTGGTTCAGAATTGGGATTAATTATCATAGATTACCTGCAATTGATGGAAGGAGCAGGCGATAACCGCGTACAAGAATTGTCCAGAATTACCCGCAGTATTAAAGGTTTAGCGCGAGAATTATGTGTCCCAATTATTGCTCTGTCTCAGCTCAGTCGAGGAGTGGAGTCTCGCACCAACAAGCGTCCCATGTTATCAGATTTAAGAGAATCGGGCTGTTTAACAGGCGATAGCTTGGTGACGTTAGCAAACAATGGTTTACAAGTACCAATTCAAGAATTGGTGGGTAAATCAGGTTTTTCAGTTTGGGCGTTAAACGAAGCCACAATGCAACTAGAAAAAGCAGTTGTAAGCAATGCTTTTTCTACAGGAGTCAAACCCGTACTGCGGCTTAGAACTCGCTTAGGGCGTACAATTCGAGCAACAGGAAATCACAAATTTCTGACAATTCACGGTTGGCGACGACTTGACGAACTACAAATGGGCGATCGCATTGCTTTACCTCGTTGCTTACCCAATTCTATACGAACAATGCAGTCTCTACTGGGTGTTACTCACTGTGGAACAACACTCTATAAACAAAATTTGAGCCGCGAACGAGCAGCAAGATTAGCTACTGTTGTCAAATCTGAGGAAATAAACCGCTTAGCTAACAGCGATATTTACTGGGATGAAATTTTGTCCATAGAATTTGATGGGGAAGAAGAAGTTTATGACTTAACAGTTTCTAAACTTCACAATTTCATAGCAAATAACATCATCGTTCATAATTCTATTGAGCAAGATGCGGATTTAGTTTTAATGCTGTACAGAGACGACTACTATAACAGCGACAGTCCCGATCGCGGAATTACTGAAGTGATTATAGCTAAACATCGTAACGGTCCCACTGGCATAGTCAAACTTTTGTTCGACCCACAATTTACTAAGTTTAAAAATTTAGCGAGACCGGGTGGATATTAATGTTAATGGCTAATTGCTAATTGTTAATTGCTAACTGCTAATGGCTAATTGCTAACTGTTTATTACCGCCATTAGCCATTAGCCATTAGCCATTAGCACTCTTACTTAATACCGAGCAATTCCACATCAAAAATTAAGGTAGCGTTTGGAGGAATAACGCCACCCGCACCGCGAGCACCATAACCTAACTCTGAGGGTATGATTAATTTACGGCGACCGCCCACTTTCATGGTGCTAAGTCCTTCATCCCAACCTTTGATGACTTGTCCCATCCCAATTTTGAACTCAAAGGGACGGTTGCGATCGCGGGAACTATCGAACTTAGAACCATCTTCCAGAGTTCCGGTGTAGTGAACGACTACAGTCTGTCCATTTTTAGGAGTCGCTCCGTTCCCTTCTTGAAGTTCCACGTACTTAAGTCCGGAAGGGGTAGTAACGACATTTTCTTCAGACATGGCTTTGCTCGCTATTAGGGTATCGTTTGCAGTGACTTGAGTGGAGGCTGGAGTTGTTTCAGTTTGTTGGGAAGCAGTAACGGTATCCTGCTTGTTACCGTTAACCTGCGCCAATACTAATACCAAAACACAAACCAGCATCAAACCCAAGCTAAGTAAAATCGCTTTCAAAATGAGTCCTCCCTACTAAGGTAGTATGGTGACAAGATAACCAGTAGGACAAGACTTAGTTTAGAGCACAACGCGTTCCCTATCGCCAAAGCTTATTTTCTAAATCGCGGACTTGGCGTTCCAAACGGTCAATTCTACCCCGCAATTCGTCTACTTCTGACTGACGGGGAACCCCTAAATCCTGCAACATATTTCGCATTTGTCGTTGCATATTACCTTCCCAATTACCCTGCTCCGATTTTAATTGCTGTACCATATCATCCATAACCGCCTTTGCTTGTTCGGGGTCAAGCTTTCCATCTTTTACCAATTGGTCGCTGACTTCCCGCAGTTTATCGGCTACTAGGGAGGTGGTACCAATACCGAGCATCAGTAACTGCTTCATCCAGCTGTTGTTGTCCATAATGCCTTTCTATCGATTATTTCAAAACAAATTACCCTTTCTCATAAATCTAAGCTATAGACCTATGCTCAAAGGTTAATTAATATAGACTACACATTTATTCTGACAGACGCACACTAGTTGTAGAGGTGTAGGGGTGTGGGGTGTGGGGGAAGAAATTCCCATCCTCCTTGACAAGGTATGTCTGCACAATTTGCTCTTGGCGGTGTTTATTAGGAAGTAGGGTGAAAACGCCAATTGCTAATTGCTGATAGCTAATAGCTAATTGCTTTTTTACCATTAGCTATTAGCTATTAGCATAAATAATAAGTGATTTCAGTGCCAATGCCATGCAAACCGATCCAAATTGGGAAACTACCAGTGATAAAGCCGTCCGTGAGAATTCTTCTTTGACGCCAGAACAGTATCGCAAAAAGATGCAGCGACGAAAAGAAGTACAGGAACAGAGAATTGCTCAAGCGTCTAGTGAACAAGGATTAGTTATTGTAAATACTGGTAATGGTAAGGGTAAAACGACTGCAGCTTTGGGAATGGTGGTGAGAGCTCTCGGTCATGGGTATAAGGTGGCGATTATTCAATTCATTAAAGGCGCTTGGGAGCCAGCGGAGAAAAGAGTTTTCAGTATTTGGGAAGATGACTTATTAGAATTTCATGCGATGGGTGAAGGCTTTACGTGGGAAACTCAAGATCGCGATCGCGATATCGAAAAAGCGATCGCCGCTTGGCAAAAAGCATTAGACTACATCCGTAATCCATCTTACAGACTGATACTACTTGATGAAATTAATATTGCTTTAAAACTTGGTTACTTACAAGTTGAGGAAGTTTTAGCTGGTTTGGAGCAAAAGCCACCCAAAACTCACGTTATTCTTACAGGTCGAGGCGCATTACCAGCACTCATTGAACGAGCAGATTTGGTCACAGAGATGACCCTCATCAAGCACCCTTTCCGGGATCGAGGAATTAAAGCTCAACCAGGAATCGAGTATTAACTATGAACTATGAATTATGGAAAAATTCATAATTCATAATTCATAATTCATAATTCATTTTTACAGGTTTGCAAAATCTGGCGCTCGCTCGCACTGACATTATCTAAGGGATAATAGTTTTGTAACGCTACGGAGTGAGCATAGATGTTTGGCTCATCATCCATTAAACGGGGGATTGTACTATTTGTAGCGACTTGAGTTGGATTTTTGTCACCGGGATAACCAGTTACAGTCATAGCCAACTCTCCTCTGGAATCGAGAGTACCGTTAAAACAGCTAAACTCAGAACTGGGCATATATAAAGCACCAATGACTTTGTCTTGTTGCTTTTCAAAAACAATGTAGTCTTTACCAATTTGGTGAGGTTTTTGTGTCTGACCATAGAGGTAAATTCCATCTTTTTGTGGAAAATTTGCCTTCTGAGTCACTTTAGTGTTTCTAATATTTGAAGAGTTAAAAACTGCAACTTTTGTTGAATTTACGTTGTCTACAGTGTTTTTTCCTGTTCCATATGAAACAACAGAAGATTGGGAAATAACTGAAGAAGTCTGCTCCAACCAAATATCTGATGACTCTTGAGTTTGAGCAGTCGATATTGAGGATTCAGTGTATGTTATTTCATCACCCAGTACAGGTTGGGAGCGATCGGCAAAAACGCCAAACATCAGAAGTAAGCCAACAAAGGGAATTCCAAGTTTCATGGGTTCGAGGTAATTTTTCATCTTAATAAGCACCCTATTTCTTCTGTGAGAAATTTTTGATTTTTTGTAACTTACTTAAACCGTACTCGAGTATCTAGGTATTTAGGCTCTGTCAAGAGTTTGATTTCTATTGTCCGGAAAAAAACGACAAAAAAATAAATTTTTTAACATTTTTATTGAATTTAGTCGTTAATTTTACGGTACCTAAGCTCATTGACTGGGACTTCATCCACCAGATTCACCCAATGGGATGAAATCTTAAAAAATTCCAGCAATTTTGATTTTTCAAGATAATTTGCCCTGCTGTTAAGCGAGCATCTCTCCTGTTTCATCACAAAAGAAACTACACGGGCAAACCTGCCGATTCCAGATTTTATCCATAAATTTTGCGAAAAATCGTGATTATCCACGCGGTTAGGGACTTCCAAAGAAAAAAATCGGACAATATTTCTTGTGGTACGGGCGTCTCGCCCGTCACAGATTCAAAGGACGGGCGGCAATACTGCTCGGATAAGCGGAAATTAGAAACCCGGTTTCTGGGACTTCGACTATCATTAACCGAGCAGTATTGGGACGGGCGGGGACGCCCGTACCACAAGATGATTAATTTATTTCTTGGAAGTCCTTTATTCGTAAGGATCGAGAAACCCGGTATCCCAAAGATACCAGCTTTCTGGGATTTCGCGTATCTAACCCCAATAAAAAAATCGCCCCTTCATTGAAGGGGCGTAGTGCTAATGACGTAAAAACGTTATGAGTAACGCGTTCAAAAAATTAGCTAGCAACATACTCTTTAACATTGGCACGGCGACGGCGCAGGTGAGCAAGAGCTTGATGCTCGAGCTGGCGAACCCGTTCGCGGCTAAGATTTAGTCTTTCGCCGACTTTCGCCAAAGACATTTCGTTACCATCTTCTAAACCAAAGCGCAGAGCTAGGACTTCTCGTTGTTGCGGAGTCAATTCTGCTAACAGAGTGTTCAAGTCTTGACGCAAGAATTCTTGAGTCATGTAATACTCTGGAGATGGTCCTTCATCTTCCAGCATTTCTTGCAGCTCTGTATCTTGGTTATCGCCCACTTTTACGTCCAAAGACACTGGCTGACGCGCCATATTCAGATACTCGCGAATCTGGGCGGGTTCTAATTCAAGTTCTTGGGCTATTTCACTAGGTGATGGTGAACGTCCCAACTTTTGAGCCAGTTCCCGCTGAACTTTCTTAATTTTGTTCAGCTTTTCTGTGATGTGGATGGGTAAGCGAATAGTACGACCTTGCTGTGCGATCGCCCTTGTAATTGCTTGGCGAATCCACCAGTAAGCGTAGGTTGAGAACTTATAACCACGGGTGGGGTCAAACTTTTCCACACCCCGTTCTAATCCCAGTGTTCCTTCCTGAATCAGGTCTAGAAACTCCATATTCCGCTTCTGGTATTTCTTAGCAATAGCGACTACTAAGCGCAAATTCGCCTCAATCATTTTCTGCTTGGCTCGTTTGCCTTGAAGTACGATTTGCTTAAGCTCAGTTTCAGGTTTACGAACATGAGCCGCCCATTCTTCTAGACTGGGTTCGCGACGCAGTTTCTTCGCCAAAGCTTCTTTCGCGTCTACAAGCGTCATCATTTGTTGCACCTGCTTCCCGAAGACAATTTCTTGCTCTCGGGTGAGCAATGGTACACGACCAATCTCGCGCAGATAGGTTCGCACCATATCAGCCGTGAATTTGGCGTTAAGGTTTTCGGTTTGGGTGTCAACTGTAGGCATCGGTGCGTTTTCCTCTAGTCGGTAATAAACAAAAATGAATGAAATTTAATAATTAGGGCGCTTTGGCAAGGGTGTTATACTCCTTGGTTTTATTGGAGAAACTGCCACAGACAAACATATTTATACAAGTTGTGTCCTGACGATAGATTTTTATCAGAGGTTCCCCTACCTTCCCTAAATTTTCGAGTTGATTGAAGGCTTACTCAGTTTTCGTCACGAATTCTTTGTTTTTCTCAATCGCTGGAGGCGACAGTAATAATATGAAGTCAGTATGAGTTCCACTTATTCTATATTACGACAATTTTTGTCGATAGTAAAGGTTTCTGAATAAATCTTTCTATTATAAAGGAAAATGATTTAGTTATACAAAGTACATGAAATTTTTTTTCAAAACTTACTCTATCTATAGTGACTCCAAAACCCCCCTATCTGTCTTCCGCCAATAGCCGGATAACCGAACTGAATCGCTTATTATCATGGAGGGATGTCACGAAACCTAAAATTCTGAAATCGGGGAGTGGGAATTGGTAGTTAACTTGCTGTCAAGAAACATAGGGTGTAGGGTATGGGGTGTGGGGAAAGAGGTGTTTGTTCCATGTATGACGGATTGCAGGTGCTGTCCGTGGGGCGCTCTCAACAAATTGAAAGGTTAGCATTTAGTACAAAGGAATACCTTTAATTACCGTATCGACTGCAATCTTCTCAAGGTTTACTGTTAAGCTACACTTTATACTACGAACGGAGTGACTCTCTTGAGCTCATAAGCTTAATCCCAAGTGCCAGCATTAACCCATGTAGTAGCCTTGTCTTGCTATACTTTACACGGGAATAAATTGAGATGAGTGATTTGGCTCAAATCCATTAGCTTTGAGTTCAACGCTCTTAGCTGAAAGTTGATAGCTGACCACTCAAAGTGTAAATCACATAGGTGAGGCTAAGATAATAACATTTTTTGACAGTTATATTTGCCCACAACCCCCCTATTGGCACCATAAAAACCCCATTTATTCCGTGGGATGCTTCATCTTTAATCATAACATCTTTTTCCTTCTTTAGACTAATTATATTTGGCAAACAACCTTTGTGCTACAAATATACTACAAAATTCTAGAATATCAACCAATACAGTTCAGTTAAGCAGTTATTTAGAAACCCGGTTTCTTTGAGAAACCGGGTTTCTGTGCTCCTTGCAATCCTTAACACCAACCGTATTGGAATATCAACCGTTGTCTACCCCGTTTACCCACCGCTAGAAATCTTAAACGTGCCAATCCAAAATCTAAAATCACAACTGTGTTTCCCTAAACAGCTACCAGCCCCTCAACGTTAAAACCCAAGATCGGCTTTAGCAAGTTCAGCTGCGGCGAATACCTCATCATCTGGCTTTTCTTCCCACGCAGGTTCGCCAATTTCTTCGTAAAATTTTGTGTCGTAGGGACGAGTCCGTACTACTACTGGCATAGGAACTGCGTGACCTAAAATCAAGGCTTGTTGCTTTGAATCTAACTTTGCCAAAACTGACTTGAGGCTACCAGCACCAGAAACTCCAGTAAAAATTGCGTCAATATCTTTTTCATCGTTTAGCAAAGCGGTAATGCGGGTGCCAATTTGGGACATCACTTCATTATCTATACCCGACGGACGTTGATCTACCACCAGAAGGGTGACAAAGTACTTCCGCATTTCTCGGGCGATCGTTCCAAAAATGGTACTTTGAACTGTCGCCGGGTCGAGAAAGCGATGTGCCTCCTCAATGGTAATCATCAATTGGGTGGGTTTATCATTCGGATTTTTCGTTTGTAAAAAGTTTTCTGCCTTACTGACATAATGTTGGTGAATTCGTCGTGTAATCATGTTAGTCACCAACATATAAGACAGCATGTCCGATTGGGAGCCAAACTCTACCACAACATTTTTACCCGCTTCCAAAGAACGCAACATTTGATTGACGTAATTTTGCGGACAAGCCGCACGCATATACTTTAAGTTCTCCAGTCGCATCAGTTTGCGTTGTAAGGCGGTTATTGAACCTTGGTGTCCTCGCCTCTCTTCGCAAAACAGCTTGATTTCTTCGTTTGTCATATTTATCAACTGAAGAATCCAAGACTTACCAAACTCAGCGTATAGGATATTGGCATTGTCTATACTGGCTTCTGAAAGTCCCAAATCTCTGGAGCATAATTTAATGTCTTCGACTTCAATTTGGTCATAACTTAGATACAGTTCTTGAGCGTGAGGAACTCCCCTGCGTTTTGTAGATTCGGGGTCAAGGGTATAAACTTCTACTTGGCTGGGAAACAACTGCTTTAAACCTTTAACGGTACTAAATTGTTTACCTTCCGAGACAGCCTCCCACCCATACTCAGAGTGCATATCAAAAATCAAATTGACTGCAGCTTTTTTGCGGATAGTTCCAGCTAAAAGTAACCGAGTTAAAAAGGATTTACCAGTACCTGATTTACCAAAAACACCATTGCTTCTTTCTACAAAACGGTTTAAATCTAAGCAAACCGGCACATCCATATCCAATGGTTTTCCAATGGAAAAATTTTTCCTTTGCGAGTCATCTTCCCAACCAAAGACTCTGCGAAAGTCCTCTTCCATCGCTTCGTAAACTTGGCTAAAGTGGCTGGGAATTGTTTTGACTGGTAACAATTCCATCGTCGTACTCGTTTGGGGCTGAAAGGATGCTAAACCTGTCGCTGATGGAACCGACGAATTTACTCCTTTACCGTTTGTTGCTCCCAAAGATTCTTCTGATTCCGGGGTAAACATCAGCATCGGTGCAAGATTAATAGTACCGTATGTACCACTTCCCCCCAAAACTTCCCGTAAAAAACTGTCCTCCCAGTTAGGAGGATTTGCAACAATTCTTTGGTTCGCTATTCCCAGGGCGACATCTGTAAGCATACAGAAAAAACGCGATCGCACCCCTTGCACCACTAGAAACTTTCCTACCCGCATATCTTCTACTGAAACATCGGGGTGCAATCTCACTTCCAATCCCCCTGTGAGAGAACCTTGTATGACTGAACCTAATGGACTACCCAAACTCATTTCATTAACAACATTTTCCTTTTCCTTATCATACGTTGCATTGAAAGTGGAAATTCCATATTTTGCAGAAAAGAAATTTTGGATAGTAGATAGTGGTTAGTTGTTAGTAGAAAAACAACCAACTACTATCCACTAACCACTAACAAATTACTCAATTTGAATTGAAGTTGGTGCATTTGATGTTCCTGACATGGTAGAACCGAGGAGTGGTCGGCGGAATTGGGTGTAAAGGCGATCGCGCCAGATAAAGAAGGGTTGGTAAGCTGGATTATCTGCTAATCCGGGTACTCCTTTCCCCCTAATGGTTGGTGGTAAATCGATATATGCTCCTTCAGGAAACTTCAGCAATAGCGACAGACCTGCTACGGCGAAATCAGCTAAGGTTGGCTCATCTCCCACCAAGTATGGACTATCTGTTAAAAGCAAAGTCAGTGCTTCTAAATCTTGCTTTAACTCATCCATTGCTTTTGCGATCGCATCTGGGCTATAACCGACGCCAAGACCCAAAACTTTTAACAGGTCATTAGGTAGTCCTTGGACGAAAGTTTTGAGGACATCCGGCGTTGTCGTAGGGAGTAAGGACTTGCGGAACGTTTGGTCTTGACTGATGGCTGAAAACAGGGCTTTACGACTTTTTGTTCCTATCGATTCATCCGCCCATTCTTCCATCATCAAACATAAACCCCTTTGTTTTGGATGAGTAGGTATTAGAGGGCGTTCCGGATACTGTGAGTCTAAATACTTAGCTATCTCTGTAGAATCTGCAATATACCGACTACCATCCTTCAAAACTGGTACTTGTCGCTGACCGCTCAAACGAAACAGTTCTACCTGTCCAATGCCCGGTGTCACTTCAATTTTGCGATACTCTAGTCCCTTATAATCAAGGATAAAACGGACTTTCTCTGAGTACTGAGATAGTTCAAACTGGTATAATTCCAGCATTCTTCACTTCCTGTACTGAGTTCACTTTTTGATTCTACAATCATATTTTAGTTAAAATAAATTAAATTGATAGCAATCCTCATTTTATTTGTAAAATTTGCGAACTCTTAGAAACCCGGTATCTCGAAGATACCGGGTTTCTTGCATTTTACAAATGATGCGCGGACTGAATCAGCGATTCTATGGATGAGAGAATTGCGACTCCTATGGAACATAGGAGATACTTCCAACGTCAATAAGTATTTGTTCTTTGCAACCAGTCTTTCCCAGATCGACATCATCCTATCATCATCAGAGCGATAAATTGCCACAATTTAAACACTGATAGCTATATTTTTTTTTGAGAAAAATCTTATCGCCTTAGTTAGATTTTATGTGTAGCAAAGTGATATAAATCAAGATGGTAATGTGTGGAAGCAATAGCCAAAAAAAATTTATGAAGGTTGATGAAAGTAATTTCTTGACAAAGTTGGCTGGTATTGTAGGGATTATGGGGATAAGTCTCCTTATTGGTCTACCTGCAAGAGCAAACAAGGTATTAAACCCTAATTCTAGTGTTTTCAACGAAGCACCGCATAATAACAGTCAGCGGATTTTGACAGACACACAATACACCCCTAACGCATCGACATCAGCAGCAAAGTCTCAAAAAACTCTAGCCCAAATGAGAGTGGCGCAAAGGGAGCGGACAAACCCAAAACCAAGTATTTTAGAGGAATGTCCTTATAACCGTGCTGCTTGTCCCGGAAGTGGAGTCACCAGTCCCACTACTCCGGACACCACGACTCCTCCCTCAGAAGTCCCCACTACACCAGATTTACCTAATGTACCGACTGCGCCAGTACCAGGAACAGAAACACCTACACAGCCAGGAGCAGGTACTACAAATCAGAACATTGTAGCGCTAGCAGAGTCTAACCCCTCCTTTAAAATGCTGACCCAAGCTTTGAAAGCAGCTGGACTAGCAGATACTCTACAAGGCGAAGGACCTTTTACCGTTTTTGCACCAACTGATGCCGCATTCGCTAAATTACCACAAGACGCCGTCCGCGACTTGTTGAAGCCCGAAAACAAAGAAGTCCTAGTGAAAATTTTGCGGTATCACGTAGTACAAGGTTCTGTTACATCTGGCGATTTGAAACCGGGTGAGGTCAAAAGCATTGAAGGTGGACCCATTAACGTCAAAGTTGAATCCAATGGTGTTATGGTCAACGATGCTAATGTCGTTCAACCTGACATCCAAGCGAGCAATGGCGTTATCCATGCTATCGATAATGTGATTTTACCTCCAGACTTGTAATGGGTTAGTGGATAGTTGATAGTGGATAGTTGATAGGAGCATTTTTTGACAACTAACCACTAACCACTAACTACTAACTACTAAGCACTATCTCCTTGTATAACGATGCTTAACCCCAATGGGGAAATACTCTGGGTCTCCCATTGGGGTTAGCGCAACTTGTGGCATTTGGTATTCTGGAGGAACGTAATTAGCAAATTCACTGTTAAGGCGCTGGAGTTGGGTGAGAATAGAAGATGCGATCGCCTGCTTTTTCTCCTCATCACCTTCTACGCCTGGTGCTAATTCCACAACAACGGACAAATATCTGTTTTTATCCGTATCTTCTCTTACTTGTAACACAAATTTACCTGTCACCCACTCCCTAATCATCGGTTGTTCCAAACCTACCGTCACATTCTCTGGGTAAATATTTGCCCCAAAGTAGGAAACTGTAAAATTAGAACGTCCAAAAACGTAGACAAAAGGTAGCGAACGAATACCTCTTCCTCCTTGTTCCTGTAACTCTGCTACCGGGTCAAAACCCCATTTTGCCAAGAATTGAAGCATTGCTTTGTAAGTGATTATACCACCATTATCTAAAATATTATACCGTATTAACGGGATGCCATTGTTTCCAGAAAAAAGCAATGCACCATCTATCTCTTCAAAAAAGCGACTGATTGGGTCATACTGTACCAGTGTCGGTAAACGGGATTCCCCAAACAACTCCCGCGCCGCATCTGGGTGATTTGCCAAAAATCGGCGAATGCAGATACTTAAAGGTGTTTCATTACCCAAGACACCAGCATCCGCTGTACCGTAAAGCGATGCTGAGTCATAACAAGCACGTTGAGAACCAAGGCGATCGCTCACCAAACTCCGCCACTCTTCACTAAAAACCTCTCCCGCCATCACTAGCTTAACTTGATTCCGCTTCCACTCAATCCCACGGGCAATACCTGTATCAATAATATCTTTCAGAAAAGGCGGATACCCCAGTAAAACTACTTGCTCAAAAGCCGAACCAAGTTCCTGAACAACCCGAAAGATTTCCTCTTTATTATTACCAGGAGTCACCACAGTAATAGGATAACCTTTGCTAGCAAGATAACGACAGCAATTAGTTGTAAACATCCCCCCTACCCAAGTCCCCAAAGTAAAACAAATCACAGCGAGGGTGCGTTTGGTATCTGCATAAAAACTATCATGAAACACCTGCTCAAACCTGACAGCAATTTGCATTTCATCTGCAAAGAACCGGGGCCAAAATGTGGGTTTTCCCGTAGAACCCGAAGAAACAGCTATCATATCGCACGTTTCCAACAGACCGTGACGACATAAGTTAGCGATAGGATAACACCGCAAGTAATTTTCCTTCGTCAATTGCGGTAGCCTTTGGAAATCGTCTAACGTTTGATACTCATTAGGATTAACAGCATTTTGTGCCAAAAAATCCTTGTAAGCCGGTACACTAACCGCGACATCGTGAAATAACTCTAAAGCTGTTACTGAAGCATCTGTACTAAGATGTTGTTGTAATAATGATTCTAAAGGAGTATTCAAAAACTCTTGGAATGCTGTTATTGCACGCTGCTTTTGTGCTTCCAAATTCATAGCACCTCTTCCCCAAGTCAAACTCTTTTCGTTTCACTGCCCATCCTACTCCTTCTTAGGCTCGTAGTAGCGCAAAGAGCGCATGCAACTGTGAACTTAAAAACCTTCCAGCCCTAAATTAAAATTTGGGCTAAAAGCTCAAACCCGTTAAAACGGGTTAAAAGCCGTATTCAGTCAGATAAATCTGACTTTAGCTCTAAGAGTACGCTTGAAAAGTGGTTTAAGCGATATGATTGGCATGCGTACCCGGTTTTTGTCCCTAGTGCAAGATATAAGGTACTTGAGATATGGTGCAGGATAGTTAATATTAACTTCAATAGTTCACAAAATATGAGTAAAAACCTTGCTGAAATTGGTGTACCACCACAGTTTCCCGACCATACTCAACTGCCAGAATCTGATGGTACATTCGTGAAAAATTTCCAAGAGCATCCTCAAAGTATTCTTCTAACAGACTCAATCACTCCTGTTTTGCAGCGTCTGCATCCAGATGGGCAGTATTGCATCGGTCACGACTGTGGTATTTACTGGCGAGAAACCAATCCACCAGAAAAAGGTGCTGAAGCACCAGATTGGTTTTATGTACCAGGTGTACCACCAATGCTAGAGGGTAGAATTCGTCGTTCCTATGTTTTGTGGCGGGAGTACATCCCTCCATTAATTGCTATAGAACTTGCTAGTGGTAATGGTGATGAGGAGAGAGATGCAACACCTTTGAGTGTGGCTAGCAGTCGAGAAAGTGCTAAACCTGGTAAATTCTGGGTCTATCAGCAAATTATCCGCATTCCCTACTACGTTATTTATGAAATCAATAATGCCAAACTAGAGGTTTATCATTTGGTAGATTTTTCCTATCAAAAGATGCAACCGAATGAGCGAAGTCGCTATTTCATTCCACCTCTTGGTGTGGAACTGGGGCTATGGCTGGGGAGTTACTTGAATAATCCAGAGCAACTCTGGTTGCGTTGGTGGGATGAAAATGGGAACTTGTTATTAGTTGGTAGAGAAGAAGCTGAACAAGAACGACAAAAGACTTTTGCCGCAGAAAGAAAAGCTGCACAACTCGCTGAACGGTTACGTGTAATTCAGATTCTCATAACTCAAATAATATGTGAACCCGGATGGCATAAGGTGTGGGCTTAAGGTATTGTCCAAGAAACCGGGTTTCTAATTTCTGCAAATCCTACGCAGTATTGGAACGGGTTTGAGCTTTAAGCCCTAATTTAAACCTAGGGCTTAACTTGCTGTATAGGTAAATTCGCAGTTTTCCAAGCAGTCCAAGAACCAGGGACATTAATCACAGATTTAAATCCGTGCTTTTGCAGCAAGCTAGCAGCTATCGAAGCACGATAACCAGTCCCGCAGTATGTTGCAATTATTTTTGTCGAGTCTAATTCATCTAAATGTTCTTCTAAATGAGGTACATAAATGTGTTTGGCTCCAGGTACGTACCCTTTTTCATACTCCTGTTGACTGCGTACATCCAGTACTGTTATATTTGGGTCGTTCTTGTACTGATTCAATTCATGGACTGTCCACTGATTGATGCGGTGAAGTGGTAATCCAGCATTCTGCCAACTGGTCATGCCATTATGTAAGTAACCACTTAGGCGAGCGCAGCCCAAACGAAACAATTGCTCTGTTACTAAAGACACATCCCTTTCGCTTTCTACAACTAACAACAGTGTCTTTTGTGGGTCAATCATCCAACCAACCCAAGTGGGGAATGAAGGGAGTAGCGCAATGTTAATTGCACCTGGAATATGTCCACCTCCAAAAGCGAGAATCGATCGCACATCAAGGACGAGAGTGTCTTCATCCGCCATCATTTCTTGGAACTGCTGTGGTGAAAGTGGGGAGAGGGTTGGTACGCATCCCATCACAGGCGCTCCTTTGGCGTTGACTTTTTTAAGACGAGAATAGTGGGTGGGTGGTTCTGGTATATCGTTTATCAACCACTGGATAAACTCAGATTCAGAACGTGGTTTTAATGCTTCGCTAAACACCCGTTCGTTTCCAATGGTACTTGTCCAACGATCGCCGATAGATTTACCACACGATGACCCCGCACCATGACAGGGGTAAACTTCTATGCGATCGCCTAACGGTACTAGCTTATCAAACAAAGAATGATACAGTTGTGCAGCCAGTTTTTTCTCTGTTCCTTCACCTAACAAGTCTGGACGACCTACATCTAAGTTAAACAACGTGTCGCCTGTAAAAACACCAAACGCTTCTTGTCCCTGATTTGAATCATAAATCAGTAATGAAATATGCTCTGGTGTATGTCCTGGTGTGTGTAAAGCGCGAAGTGTGACGCTACCAATTTTTAACTCGTTTCCTTCGCTCAATGGCTGTAACTCAAGCTGATAATCTTGGCTTTTCCCTCCGTATATAGGTGCGCCTGTTCGAGCCTTGAGTTCGTGGGAACCTGAGACAAAATCAGCGTGGATGTGAGTTTCGATGATGTGAGTGATTCTCACACCTCGTTCTCGCGCCATTTGTAAATAAATATCAACATCACGACGGGGATCAATCACAGCCACCACACCTGCTTTGTCATCACCCACCAGATAGGATAAGTGTGCTAGTCCTTCTACGTTTATTTGTTCTAATACTAATGCCATTATCGTTTTTCCTTTCATCTAATTCAGAGTTTTGGGTTGTAGAGACTTCTCATGTTTAGTACTACATTTCAATCAGGGCTTCTAGTTGCGCTGTCTTTGCATACATTTCAATCCCTACACTTCACACTCTTTCAAGGTTGAGACATAATAAGATAAGAACTGCCACAAGTCATCTGCGACACTCCTTGCCTTTTATATTACTACTCAGTAATATAATCAAATCTTGCTTGAGACAGATATAGAATATTTGGAAACACGAGGCGAATTTTAAGCATCGGGATAATTAATAGTGGTAAGCATACCACAGATTTATCTCCCAAAAGAAAGTCTTTGGAATATGCGTAATTGCTGTTTTCCATCTTGTAGCTAATTATAAAACTTCCGATTCATCCTTCAGCACCATACCATGCAAGCTATCACGCACGTTTACTGTAGCAAACAACACAGCAATAATGAAAGCAACCGTTTTTGCATTCAATGCGGCGAGCCATTACCCCTGACGACAGGACAGGTTGTGGAAAACCGCTATCGAATTATACGTCAACTGGGTCAGGGGGGTTTTGGACGTACTTACATAGCCGAGGATTTAAATGATTCTCAAAAACAGTGCGTGCTGAAGGAATTCGCCCCTCAAGTTGAACAAAAGCAGGATTTAGACAAAGCAAAGGAACTTTTTGAGCGAGAAGCGAATGTCCTGCAAAAATTGCAGCATCCTCAAATTCCACGCTTTCACACCTCACTACAAGCAAAGTGGGGAAACAAAGATTTTTTCTTTTTAGTACAGGATTACGTAGAGGGTGACAACTATTTGGATTTGTTAGAAAGTCGTATGCAGCAAGGACAAGCTTTTAGCGAGGAAGAAGTTGTCAAGCTGCTGCAACAAATGTTACCTATATTATCTTATATTCATTCTCTTAATGTCATTCACCGCGATATTTCTCCTGACAATATCATTTTACGGCGTAGCGATAACTTACCTGTATTAATTGACTTTGGTGGTGTTAAACAATTACCTGCATCTAAAGGTTTTTGGGTCACTCAGCTAAGTGGAAATCGCACTTTATTAGGAAAAAAAGGATACGCACCCGAAGAACAACTTCGTCAAGGTAAGGCGTTTCCTTGTAGTGATTTGTACTCCTTAGCAGTGACGGCGTTGGTTTTGCTAACAGGAAAAGAACCTCTCAAGCTTTACGATAGCTACGAAGGAAATTGGCGTTGGGGTACGGAAATTAAACTCAGCTCAAAATTAGAAACTGTGTTAAAAGGGATGCTGGCTTATAAACCAAGCGATCGCTACCAAAAAGCTGATGAAGTTCTTAAAAACTTACAGTTCTTCACTCCTGCTAAACTGGGCAATACATATATTACTAAGATAAAAACAATGGTAGCGGCACCTGGGCACAAACGTCTCAATGCCGTAGTGAGTAGATTTCATAATAAAACTCAAGCAGTGGCTCAAGCATTACCTTTACCGATTTGGCTTCGTCCTTTCGCTGTGAGTCTTGTTGGTACATCTGTCGTTATTTTAACCTGTGCAGGAACATGGGCATTGGTAAACGCTAGTATTAGGGCTGTATCATCTATTTCTCTACCAACGATTTCATTACCTTCTTTACCACAACTTCCACAGGGTTCCGATTCTCCAAGCAACCCGTCAACAAACCAAGGAGCCAACCGCGCTACTCAAATCCTCAACCGTCGTCAACAACTACAAATTCCAGAGCCATTTTTTATTCAAATGGTAGATCAAATTTTTTATACTAAAAATCCTAATGCTAAGGGACGTGTGCTGACAAATAGTCCAGAAGATGCGGCTTTAAGAAATGATTGGTTTCGTATAGCTGAAAATACACTGGATAAATTAGAACAGGCAAAACTAAGTACGCCAGTACGTCGCAAATTGGGAAGCTACAGTGGACAAGATTACGAAAACTGGATACAGCAAGCGCAAGCAGGACAATTGGGAAACTATACCATTGATAAACTCACTAAGGAAACCAATCGAAAATTTGATTCATTGTTTCCGAGACAACGCCGTGACGATCGCAAACTCGACAAACAAACTTTTGGTCAAATCTGGTATGCCATTGCTGCTGAGCAAGTAAGTAAATTATAAAGGGTGTAGGGTGTAGGGTGTAGGGTGTAGGGGACAAATTGGGAGAAGGGGTAGGGGGACTTTCAAATAATAAAGTCTCTCTAAATCTCTCGTGGTACGTCTGTCTCAGACGTCTACAAGCAGGAGCAGGCGAGGACGCCCACCCCACAATACAAAATGAGGTATATCTCTAATCTTTCCCCTTTATCCTTGTCCCTTTTCATTTCCCCACACCCTTACCCCCCTACCCCCTAATCCCTATGAATTCCGCTTATTGCTCTCAAGGACACGAAAATCCACCCGGTAGTCGCTTTTGTCTTCACTGCGGCGAAAAATTGGATAGCCCATTGAGTCAAAAAGGTATTCAGGCGGGTCAAACTTTGGGCGATCGCTACTTTATTCTACGTCAAATAGGACAAGGAGGATTTGGACGCACTTATTTAGCTGAAGATAGTAACCGCTTCCGCGAACTTTGTGTTTTAAAAGAGTTTTCTCCTCAAGTTCAAACACCTTACGTTTTACAAAAAGCTGAAGAACTTTTTCAACGGGAAGCTAGTGTTCTTTACAAGCTACAACATTCTCAAATTCCACGCTTTCGAGAATTGTTCCGTAGTAATTTGGATGGGAAAGAGTATTTATTTTTAGTCCAAGACTACGTAGAAGGGCAAACTTATCGTTCCTTATTGGATTTTAGACAACAGCAAGGGTTGCGATTCACAGAGGCGGAAGTCCTGCAGTTATTGCAGCAAATATTACCAGTACTGGAGTATATCCACTCATTGGGAGTTATTCACCGCGATATCTCTCCAGATAATTTAATTCTTCGCAATATTGACCACTTGCCCATCTTAATTGATTTTGGTGGTGTAAAACAAGTCGCTGCAACTGTTGTTTCTCAGTATTATCAACCAGGAGTGATGGGAGCAACTCCACTAAGAACTTTACTAGGTAAGGCAGGATATTCACCTCCAGAACAGATGCAAACAGGGTTAGTTGAACCTCACAGCGATTTGTATGCCTTGGCTGCTACAGCAGTGGTTTTACTGACAGGAAAACAACCTAATGAATTAATTGATACTTATACCCTGACTTGGCAGTGGCAAAGAGAAGTCAATCTCAGCTCCTCTTTCGGTATGGTGTTAGATAAAATGCTCTCACCAACACCAGGAGAACGCTTTCAAAGCGCCAGTGCTGTTTTACAGGCGATCGCACCACCCCCTGTCAGCTATCCACCATCACCACAGCCCCCTACCCCACCAACACCACCCCAACCAACAGAACCCGTCTCTTATTCACATCTCCCACCCCCCCACACATCCCCACATCTCGCATGCCCTCCTTTTCTTCAAAAAAAAAACAACACCCCCACCACCACAACCGCACCTC